>NZ_CAWQOY010000087.1:0-1143 GCF_963896525.1 Nodularia sp. LEGE 04288 | reverse complement strand
TAGACACGTCCGGAATATGATTTGGGTACAAAAAATGGTAGAAAGTAAAATTGACCTTCTACCAACATCTAATTAAATGATTAGTATCTTTGATTATATACAAAAGTATCCCTCGCGTGCAAAGCAACTTTTGGGGATTAGTTATGACCAATTTACTGACCTTGTAAACTATGCTAAAAAAAGTCATGAAGAAGAACAACTCAAATTTGAACATAAGAAGGTTAGAATACATCGTCGTGGAGGTGGACGAAAAAAAATATTATCCATCCCAGAACAAGTATGTTTGTGTTTGTTTTATCTGAGACAAATACCAACATTTGAAGTTTTAGGAATAATGTTTGGTATATCAAAAACTTTATCTAATGATACTTTTCATTACTGGAGAAAAATATTACGTAAGATTATACCTTCTAGTTTAATAGAACAAGTTGAAGATAAAGAAGGAGATTTAATGATTGTACAAGAAATATTAACGAGTTTTAAGTTACTGGTCGATAGTCTAGAACAGCCGATTGATAGACCATCTGACAACGAAGAGCAAAAAAAGTTCTTTTCTGGAAAGAAAAAACAGCATACTATAAAAAACCAGATAGTTTCCTTGCCAGAAGGAAAAGATATAATTGATATTAAAGTAGGTTATCCTGGACCAACGGCGGACATAAAATTATTCCGAGAGCAACAAACGAAATTTGATCAAAAACAAGAATTTGAGGGAGATAAGGCGTATCAAGGTGGGAATAATATTACTACACCTCATAAGAAGAAAAGAAAACAACAATTAAATGAACAACAAAAAGAAGAAAATAAAGCTCTCTCAAGTAAGCGTATATTTGTTGAGCATTTAATACGTGTTGTAAAAATTTTCCAAGTGGCATCACAAAGATTTAGATTAAATGCTGATGTTTATAATGAAATAGTTTTGTTAGTTTGTGGTCTGGTAAGACTGCGAATTGGAACTTTTGTCTTACCGAAACAACTTAGTATTAATTAAAAATTGTGTTTGCGTCGGGCAAGATTATGTATTTTTCTGCTCTAAACTATCAGTAACTATATCAAACACGGATTTCTTCGTTGAAACAGAATCTGCAAGGACTGGTATCAAAGCCTTGTAAATATTGGCTTGCGAGTTTTCGGATGGGTCTA
>NZ_CAWQOY010000086.1:0-1298 GCF_963896525.1 Nodularia sp. LEGE 04288 | reverse complement strand
CCCCCTGCCTCATTCAACCGCCCGGCTAAAAGCCAGATGAGGTTTTGCACTGCCTCTAGTAGGCATTAACCAACCTAGACCTTCACTAGTCCCAATCCATAATTTATTGCCGATATCGGGCGCAAGGGCAAGAACTCGGCTAGAAGGAAGTCCCGCAACTTCGTCTAAGACAGCTCCTGTATGTGGATTTAATCGTAACAAACCATTGTGAGTTCCCACCCACAGGCTACCATCTTGAGCAAAGCGCACTGCTGTGACATTTCGCCCCCGGAGTCGAGTTACAGACCGCAAAACTGCACCAGTTTTGGGATTAATCACGAGCAAACTATTTGGCATTCCTGCCCAAATTAAACCTTCTGGACTAATAGCTAAGGTTTGCACCGTAGACCCAGGTAACTGGTTAATCCGCTGCATAATTAAAGCGCTAGCAGTATTTACCCGCACCAGTCCATCCAAAGTACCAACCCATAGTTGACCCTCAGCATCTAAAGTCATGGCGTTGGCGCTGACACCAGGCAAATTTTTCAATGTCGTCATAATTAAGCCTTGGTCGGGACTAACTAGTGCCAAACCATTATCAGTTCCAGCCCACAAATATCCCCGCTTGTCAACCAACAACGACAAAACTCGTTTGGAAGGCAAAAATAAATTTTGGGCGGTAATTTCACTCGTGCGGGGGTCTACTCGCTTCAGTCCCTCATAAGTTCCTACCCACAAGCGACCCACTTTATCTTCTGCCAATGCACCAATTGCCACATTTGGTAAACTCACACGAGCTAAAATTCCGCCTGTGTTTGGGTCAATCCGCGATAATCCCCGCCATGAACCCACCCAGAGATTGCCTGTAAAATCTCCTAGTAGGTTATTTACACGATAATCTGTTTCTAGCGATCGCTCTTGGATTGTTCGTTCATCAGGTAAAGGGTCGATCCCTGGCGGTGGTGAAGTAGCCGGATAAGAAGGAGTTAACTCAGATGAATCCACATCAGGAGTTTTTTGTGGCGGTGCATTCGTACCAATTTTCTCTGCCCTGGCTGCATTTGTCATAGTGACAAAACCAATGCTTGGCAAAGCTATCAAACCCAGAAATATAGAAGTAAGCAATAATTTATGACGTTTGCGAAGTAATCCCACAATGACATTTCCTTTAAAGACAGTACCCACAGCCATTACCTAATCTGGCTAGCAGTTAACTTCAGTATTCCCCCTGTCAGCGTCTTTTAAACAAATACTTAGTCATTAGTCATTGGTCATTGGTCATTGGGAAGTTACCGTCTTCCCCCCCTGCTCCCTGCTCC
>NZ_CAWQOY010000084.1:0-1494 GCF_963896525.1 Nodularia sp. LEGE 04288 | reverse complement strand
CCCAATGACTAATGACTAATGACTAATGACCAATGACCAATGACAAATGACAAATGACTAATGACTAATGACTACAGCAACAAAGATAGAAGCGATTCTGTATTTAAAAGGTAAGCCCTTATCCCTGAGCGAAATCGCCGAGTATGCAGCGTGCGATCGCGCCACAGTGGAAGAAGGGATAATGGAATTAATGGATAATTATGCTCATAGAGAAAGTGCTTTAGAAGTCGTAGAAACTCCCACAGGTTATAGTTTACAACTACGCTCTGATTTTCAGGACTTGGTACAAACGCTGATTCCTGTAGAATTAGGCTTGGGTGCATTGCGGACTTTAGCTGCGATCGCACTACATAACCCCATACTCCAAACAGATTTAATTGAGCTACGCGGTTCCGGAGTCTATCAACACGTCCCGGAACTGGTCGAACTCGGTTTTGTGCGAAAACGCCGAGACAATGATTCTCGCTCCTACTCGCTACAAGTAACACCGAAATTTCATCAGTATTTTCAAATTGAACAATTGCCGCAATTATTAGAACACAGCCACCAAGAAGAACAACTAGAACTAGACCTCACACTCAAAGAAGAAGTCCAACCTGCTAGTTAAACAAATCCCGCCAGAAAAAGTTTTTTGTGCGAAATCTCTCTGTTGTAGTCTTAGAAAGACTTTCCTAGATTAAAGTCCAAGGCTATACCAATAGAGAATGCACTAGGCTTGTACTATGGTTTAGAGTAGAATCAGCAACTAAGCTAAAATTTGCCAATGGTGTTTGACCCTGACTTTTTGAATGACAACTCCGAGGAAAATCCCAATCAGCTTCTGAACGACCATTTTGAGGAAAATCCGAATCAGTTACTCAAATATTTACAGCATCAGCCTCCTGAAGTTCTAGCCCGTGTCGCCCAGTCCGTCAGCCCGGAAATTAAGCATATAATTTCGCAAAACGTCCAAGGGCTAGTGGGAATGCTTCCTGCCGAGAATTTCAACGTGCAGATTACCACAGATAGGGATAACTTAGCTGGACTTCTAGCATCGGCGATGATGACCGGATACTTCCTCCGCCAGATGGAACAAAGAATGCAATTGGAGCATTTGTCTAATAATCAATAGCAATCGCCCCAAATTTTGGGATGATCGACTTGATCTCGAAGTTATCAAAGAACGTGACCTGATCATGTGGCAAAAATTTGAGCCTGTCGCACAACAATTTTTTCCCCATATCTAAATTTTGGTGAAATCAGCAATAGACCTCTTGCATCAGTGGGTTTCATCGGCGTACCCTATGGCGGTTATATCAGGTCTGGTTGAATACTTACGAAACGCGAAAACCTGCTAAACCTTTGCTTTATCTCCCCTCCTCGCTTGCCTACCGTGTACACACAAGTGATCCAATCGCCCCCTAACCCCCAATTCTGGGGGAACAAGAATTTTCAAAGTCCCCCAAACTTGGGGGATTTAGGGGGCTAAACAGGCTCAAACGCAGACAGGCAAGA
>NZ_CAWQOY010000083.1:0-1646 GCF_963896525.1 Nodularia sp. LEGE 04288 | reverse complement strand
ACCATCAAAGCCCCATCCCCACCCACAGCTATAGCCCAAGATATAGCGATAGATACAACCGCAAAAACTAAGAATATGACAGCAAATTGAGTATAAGGGACTTTTCGCTTTTCAATTGGCAGAGGCGCTGTCTGGACTTGCACAGTTAAAGGGTAAACTGCTGGATCAGCATTACTACGCAATAGCAACTGACGTTTATACAGCTTGTCAGCCATCAACTTGCTAGTATCTACTTCCACACTACACTGAGTATGATTGCGGCTAAACTGAGCAGGTTCTACACAAATCCAAGGGTGAGAGTCCGGGGTATGGGGTGGGTCTTGGGGATGAGGCGCGACTTCCCATTTACCTTCGAGCATCGTATCTGGTATCGGGTTCTCAACTGTAATAGTTTGCCTTAGCCTTTCACCTAACTGAGTTGCTGTGAACTCTAGCACCGATGTACTCAACTCAACTCTTGGTACACGCACCAAATTAAGCTGTTTCAACGCATCTAAAGCTGTTTGTGCATCAGCAAAACGTTCATTGAATCGAGGTTTCACCATCAACTCCAACCAGTTGAGAAAGCGCAGACTTAATTTAGGCAACAAATGACGAAAATTAATCACATAAGGGTCATAGTCATCTGTTAAGTCTTGCATCTGCGTCGATTTTGTCCCAGTCAGTAGACAAATCAGCGTAGCACCCAAACCGTATAGGTCAGACCCTACCTTTGGCTTACGTATTTGCTCTGGGGGCATAAAACCAGGCGTACCATTAAATACACTACTAGCAGCTAGTTCCTGGCTCCCAATGCGACTCATCCCAAAGTCAATCAGATAAACATTAATTTGCTCATCCACTAAGATATTTTCTGGTTTAATATCTCGATGAATAACCGGAGGAATCCGATTTTGTAAATATACTAATATTTCTAAAACTTTGACGGCTATTTGTTTAATTTCTTCCGAGTCAAAGCTGCGTTGAACTGCTAAAGTCCGGGCGTTTTTGTATTCTTGAATCAAACAAAAGCCATCCAGTGTTTCCAATGCACCCAAATATTTGGGAATACCTGGGTGATTGAGTCCTTGTAGGACTTGAATTTCTCGCTCATGTTCTTTATACGCTGACCAGTCAGAACCAACTTGAGCAAAACAGAACTGCTTGATTACCACCTGTTGACTTGTCTTCAGGTCTGTCGCTAACCATGCAATTCTTCCCCCTTCCCGATTGCGTCCTAGTTCGCTGATGACTTGATAACCTTGTGGAGAAAAGTCTGGATAGCTCATAGTCTGGTAGCAGCAAGTTAATGTGATTAATTTAGCACATTCAGCTTTTTAGAGGATTTCCGAAAAGTGCAAACATAGTTTAATATTCATTCATGGTTTGATGAGACGTTCCTCAGACTTACGGTATTGAGCAATTAACTTGCGGCGTTCAGAGCGTTGAGAAAGCAGCATAGTTGCTAAGGGTAATCCGGTTCCTGACAGTGCTAATAAAATGTAGGGATTAAACAGTCCGACTATCCAACCAATTCCAATAGTAATTCCTAATCCGGCTGTGAGTAGCAGCAACGGTATACTAATTGACTTATTCTTAACACTAGCAGCGACAGTCGCAGCACCCATCACAGACGCAAGCACAGCCCCAATTACAGATCCAAACAC
>NZ_CAWQOY010000082.1:0-1696 GCF_963896525.1 Nodularia sp. LEGE 04288 | reverse complement strand
GGGGGAAGAAGCAGGGGTGCAGGGAGCAGGGAGCAGGGGGGAAAAATTGTGACTTCCCAATGTGACCAATGACTAATAACTAATGACCAAGGGGCTTGCAAATACAAAAATCTCCAATTTGTAGGGGTTAGGACTTTAGTAACTCACCATAGATTTCATGGATAACGGTGGGTTACGCTGTCGCTAACCCACCCTACAATTTTGCGGAAATTCCTCATGACGAATGACCAATAATGGAAATCTTGTTTAATCTCAGCCTACAGAGTCCCTTCAACGCCTATGCTAACGATTGGGGTAGTTTAACGCTACCTTGGCAGTCAAAAGTGAGCCAATTCCAGGTGACTGTTAAACCTTCAGTAGTAATTAATAGCGGAAACTTACTCAAATAAAGGAGAAAGTACAGATGAGTAACATTCTAGATACTGCCATTGAAGCAATTGTTGCCCGTGAAATTTTGGACTCGCGGGGGAAACCAACAGTAGAAGCAGAAGTGCATTTAGCTAATGGTGTGATGGGGCTAGCACAGGTTCCCAGTGGTGCATCTACAGGCACTTTTGAGGCGCATGAACTCCGGGATGACGACAAAAGCCGTTACGGGGGTAAAGGGGTACTCAAGGCGGTGCAGAACGTGAATCAGGTACTTGCCCCGAAGTTATTAGGCTTGGATGCCCTCAGCCAAGAACTGTTAGACCGGACAATGATTGCCCTGGATGGTTCTGGGAATAAATCTAATTTGGGTGCAAATGCAATCTTGGCAGTTTCTCTCGCAGCAGCCAAAGCGGGGGCGGAATCTTTGGATATTCCCCTCTATCGCTACTTGGGTGGCCCTTTAGCGAATTTGTTACCAGTGCCGTTGATGAATGTGATTAACGGTGGCGCACACGCTTCTAATAACGTGGATTTTCAAGAGTTTATGATTGTCCCCGTGGGCGCGCCTTCTTTTAAGGAAGCTTTGCGCTGGGGTGCGGAAGTCTTTGCGACTCTCAGCAAGGTGTTGGATGAAAAGGGTTTACTCACTGGTGTGGGTGATGAAGGTGGTTTTGCCCCGAATCTAGAATCCAATCAAGTGGCTTTGGAATTGCTGGTGGCGGCTATTAAGCAAGCTGGTTACAAGCCAGGGGAAGAAGTGGCTTTGGCGCTGGATGTGGCGGCGAGTGAGTTTTACAAAAATGGGCAGTATGTCTATGATGGTAAACCCCATTCCCCGGCTGAATTTATTGATTACCTCGGTCAATTGGTTGACGAATATCCCATTGTGTCCATTGAAGATGGTTTACACGAGGAAGATTGGCACAGTTGGGAATTGCTAACTCAGAAATTAGGTTCCCGTGTGCAGTTGGTCGGTGATGATTTGTTTGTGACCAATGCTACCCGCTTGCAAAAGGGGATTGAGCAAAAAGCCGCTAACTCGATTTTGATTAAACTCAATCAAATTGGTTCCCTGACTGAAACTTTGGAAACCATTGATTTGGCGACCCGTAACGGTTTCCGCTCAGTGATTAGCCATCGTTCTGGTGAAACCGAAGATACCACCATTGCTGATTTAGCCGTAGCCACTCGTGCGGGTCAAATTAAAACTGGTTCTCTGTGTCGCAGTGAACGGGTAGCAAAATACAATCGCTTACTCCGGATTGAGGATCAATTAGGCGATCGCGCGGTTTATGCTGGTGCTGTGGGTTTAGGACCTAAGTAGAGG
>NZ_CAWQOY010000081.1:0-1779 GCF_963896525.1 Nodularia sp. LEGE 04288 | reverse complement strand
GGGAGCAACGCGATTTTGTGAAGTCGGATCAAAAACAAGCGATCGCTAATAATTTCTTTTCAGTGCATGAATAGATTTGCTACTTAATATTACGTATAAATACAGGAATAGTTCCTACCTGTTCTGTAATAGCGACAAAAAAAGGTAAGATTCCCTTTAAATAGTGTTTTCAGATAGGGAATATCTGCCTTTTATGACAAAAAATATATGTGCAACTCTTGATTTAAATAAATCCATAAAAACTTTTCAATCGAATGTTACAAAACTTTTAGATTTTGGGAATATCTCAGAATGGGATGGGAAAAAGCTCAAAGAGCGAGAAGAAGAAATTAGAGTTCAGGCACTCATTTTAGCTGGACAATGTATAGCTCTTTTATTATATAATCTTTCGATATCACCGAAGATTCTTGACTACTCTGTTTCTCAAACACAGGGATGGAGAAGCACAAACACACAAAAACATGGTTATAAAAAACGACAAATAGTAACAATTGGAAATATTGAAGTAACTTTAAACTTACCTTATGTACTTGAACGGAATCCGGCAAGTAAAAAATCTGATAGTTCTTCACTCAAGAAGCAAAAAATCAAAACCTCAAATCAAGGATTTTGTCCGTTTTTAAAGTGGCTAGGGATGTCTGAAGGTATTACCCCTTTGGTTTGGTCAACAATTGCCAAATATGGTGCAATAGCAAGTTCTTTTGATGCAGCACATTCGACTCTTATAGATTGGGGAATAAATGTTAGTTTAAAACGAATCGAACGTCTGACTTACCTTTTTGGGAAAATTGGTATTAATCTTCGCCAATCGAAAATATTAAATCTGGAGATGGATAATTTATCTGATAGTAATGTTCTCAAAGACCAACGAGTTGTCATCGCTGTAGATGGTGGAAGAACTAAAATTAGATTTAATAAAAAAGGGAGGCCCAGTAGCAAAACAAACCGTCATGGCTTTGTCGGTGAATGGATGGAGCCAAAGTTACTAACAATTTATGTCGTAAATGAACAAGGTAAAAAAATTAGAACATCAGCAATACCTATTACTAATGATGGCACATATTCCGGTTATAAAGAGTTTCTGAAAATTTTAGAAATGTACTTGGTAAATTTGGGTATAAGCCAAGCTAAACAGGTATTATTGATTGCCGATGGTGCAGAGTGGATATGGATACACATTCCCCCGTTATTAAAAAAGCTAAAATGTCCATCCGAAACTTATCAATTATTAGATTTTTATCACGCCGTATCACATTTAAAAGATTTTGCTGATGCTGCTTTTAGTACAGATAACGAAAGTCAATTATGGTTTAAAAAAGCTCGAAAAACTTTAAAGAAAGGACAAACGCTAGATTTAATGAGAAATATGGGTGAATTTATCTCTGGCGCGACTGGAGAACGCTGTAAAGTTTTGGTGCAAGAGCGAAATTATATTTTAAAAGCTTATAGAAGGAGGCTTTTAAAATATAACGAAGTGGCATCTCGGAAATTACCTCTCGGTAGTGGCGCAGTTGAAAGTTTAATTCGTCAAGTTGTTAATTTACGCATGAAAGGAAACAGTAAGTTTTGGTTACAGAATAACGCAGAAATTATGTTACATCTGCGTTGTCAATGGATAGCTAAAAGTTGGAATAATTTTTGTGATTCTATTTTTAATTCTTTGGTCAAATCCCCAACTGGGTGATAAATTTTATACTTTTATTCTCCTGTTGATTTACTTTTTGTTCTAATTGATACTAAATATCAAATACTTGTTGCATAAATTTTTGTAAATAATCG
>NZ_CAWQOY010000080.1:0-1874 GCF_963896525.1 Nodularia sp. LEGE 04288 | reverse complement strand
AGGTGGGCACCCCTTCTCCCGAAGTTACGGGGCCATTTTGCCGAGTTCCTTAGAGAGAGTTATCTCGCGCCCCTTGGTATTCTCAACCTCCCTACCTGTGTCGGTTTCGGGTACGGGTATGATGCTTTCATCACACTACGAGCTTTTCTTGACACTATCCTTCACCAAACGGAGTTCGTAAACTCCTCCCAAACCAATCAGGGTATGGCTATCTTTCATGCGTCCCTCGCAATGCTCCCACATCATAGTCAGGGATTATTCACCCTGTGTCCATCGACTACGCCCTTCGACCTCGCCTTAGGACCCGACTAACCCTCCGTGGACGAACCTGGCGGAGGAACCCTTAGGGTTTCGGGGCATTGGATTCTCACCAATGTTTGCGCTACTCAAGCCGACATTCTCACTTCCGTTTCGTCCACAGCTGCTCGCCGCTACTGCTTCTACCTAACACGGAACGCTCCCCTACCGATTGATACTTAAATCAATCCCACAGCTTCGGTACATTGCTTAGCCCCGTTCATTTTCGGCGCAGGAGCGCTTGACTAGTGAGCTATTACGCACTCTTTTAAGGTTGGCTGCTTCTAGGCAAACCTCCTAGTTGTCTATGCACTCCCACCTCCTTTATCACTTAGCAATGATTTGGGGACCTTAGCTGGTGGTCTGGGCTGTTTCCCTCTTGACAATGAAGCTTATCCCCCACTGTCTCACTGGCAATGTGTGCTCTGGGTATTCTGAGTTTGTCTCGATTTGGTACCGGTCTCCCAGCCCGCACCGAAACAGTGCTTTACCCCCCAGATATAATCATTACCGCTGCGCCTAAACACATTTCGGGGAGAACCAGCTAGCTCCTGGTTCGATTGGCATTTCACCCCTAACCACAGCTCATCCGCTGATTTTTCAACATCAGTCGGTTCGGACCTCCACTTGGTGTTACCCAAGCTTCATCCTGGCCATGGTTAGATCACCAGGGTTCGGGTCTATAAACACTGATTATCGCCCTCTTCAGACTCGGTTTCCCTTTGGCTCCGGCATTCTCGCCTTAACCTACCAGTGCCTATAAGTCGCCGGCTCATTCTTCAACAGGCACGCGGTCATCCGTTAAATCGGACTCCCACTGCTTGTAAGCTTACGGTTTCATGTTCTATTTCACTCCCCTTCCGGGGTTCTTTTCACCTTTCCCTCGCGGTACTGGTTCACTATCGGTCACACAGTAGTATTTAGCCTTACGAGGTGGTCCTCGCTGATTCACATGGGATTCCTCGTGCCCCATGCTACTCGGGATTCAGCTACTATCCTTGAGTTTTCGACTACAGGACTTTCACCCTCTTTGGTGCAGTATTTAGCTGCTTCGTCTAACCGCCAGATTCGATATCGCTGTCCCACTACCCCAAAAGATAAATCTCTTGGTTTAGGCTCTTCCCCTTTCGCTCACCACTACTCAGGGAATCTCTATTTGATTTCTCTTCCTCCAGCTACTAAGATGTTTCAGTTCGCTGGGTTGGCTCTTTCCTGCCTATATATTCAGCAGGTAGTATTTAGGGTTGCCCCATTCGGAAACCTCCGGCTCATAGTTTGCTTCCAACTCCCCGGAGTATATCGTCGGTAACCACGTCCTTCTTCGCCTCTGTGTGCCTAGGTATCCACCGTAAGCCCTTATTAGCTTGACCACAACAATACAATTGGTGTTTCTGCAAACTTTTCTTCGCTCTGTTTACTTGATTCTGTCCCCTGATTTGACTCAGCTTTCAAAACTTACGTATTCAGCACTCCGATTCGTCTGCCTGCTTTTTTTTCGCGTTACTATGCAGTTTTCAAGGTTCTGGCTGGTTTATCATCCAGCAGTTCGATTGTTCTCTCAATCAATTGCTGAATTT
>NZ_CAWQOY010000079.1:0-1891 GCF_963896525.1 Nodularia sp. LEGE 04288 | reverse complement strand
CGTTAAGGAATCCTCTCTCATTCAGGAAGCTACCGTGTACACACAAGTGATCGAATCGCCCCCTAACCCCCAATTCTGGGGGAACAAGAATTTTCAAAGTCCCCCAAACTTGGGGGATTTAGGGGGCAAAACAGGCTCAAACGCAGACAGGCAGGACTTGTGTGTACACCGTAGGCAAGCGAGGAGGGGAACTAGATTTCTGGTTAAATTCTATTTATGCATCTTTATATTAAATTGGTATAACGCTGAGGTTCTTTGTGTGTAATTTTGAATTACTGAGGGCTTATTTTGTAATAGATTTGTGGTAGATAGCAACCTCTGGGATGATTTTGGTAAATCAGCTTTTTAATTACTGCAAGTTGCCACTTTATTACAGACAAGCCTGATACTATCTACAGCATATTTGACAAATACCGAATTGTCTTTGGCATTGCAAGAACCTTTGATTTCCAGTGTCCTTGTTTTGTCTTTCACGAGTTTTGCTTGGTAAATAAACAGAGAACCAGAGGGTTCCTCAACACTCAACTCGGCTAATATGGTATTGTTATCTAAACTCTGTTCAATAATTTTTCCCGCTACTTTGTAATTAAACCAATTCCATCCGTGGCGTAGCATTAGTTCTCTTTCTAAGATTTGCACCGAAGTCGGTAAAATTCCCCAGCCTCTATAGACTTTCTTCAGGCATTGTATATCACCTGTACGAGTCAAAATTGACCGAAACGATTCTTGATTGAGAACACCATAATATCTGCCATCTGGTAAATCTATCGCTGTTGGTGCAAATCGATGTCCACCAAAATGACTGGATTTCCAAATTCGGACATTATCCAATTCTAAATCAGCAATCATCGCACTAGCTTGGAAATAAAAAGGACTCCCATATCTGGCACAACACTGATCATGGCTACCGTGGGTACATACTAAAATATCTCTAGTGATACTTGTCTCTATTTCATATTCGGGTATTTTGTGCCATAAAGATTTTTTCACCACCCCGGCGACTTGTTCAATGTGTGGTAACTTAAACTCATATTTTCGGTATCCATGACTCAGCCCCTCTTGTTTTTGATAAATCAAAAGAGTTGTATAGTCTACTTTATGTGAATAATTATTAGCAATTAACAGAAATCTCACAGGTAATTTAGCCCGGCGAACTTCTTCTACTAAAACCTGTAAATTATTTGGTACCCACTTCGATCGAAAAGCATCATAAGCCCAGGGTTGAGGACATTCAACCAAAATATATGTTTCGTAATTTGTCGCACTACTAATAATATCTTCTCCTACTTCTCGCGCATGGTCAGAACAGAAAAAAGTATTCATCGAAATTTACTCATTAGTGAATTTTATGGACAGTTGGCTCTGAGAAAAGGTTAATGTAATTTTGGCTACGATACTTCAACCCTGAGAAATAAACGAGAATAATCTGCATTTATTAGTAAAAAGCAGGTAGCCACTTTATAACATCATTTTCAATCAACGTCTTTCTGATTAATAAAATCTCCAGATTAGAGTTCACTAACCTCAAGAGAGATATTACAGTGATTTGAAAGTTAGTTTTGTAGCGTTTTTTATCTAGAAGGTCAAAAAATACTCGTTGCTGAGACTCAGTTTGTTTGAACTGACTCGCATCGGTATCCATGACTAACCTGAAATGCAGTAAGGCTTGAATCAGGAAAAATAGTGGCTTTGACCGGCAATTCTGGCTGAAAACCGCTGTGTTAGTCCAATGGCTGTTTAAGGCTGCTATGAGACTACTTATTTTTAATATACCTAAAAAATAACACATATTGCTAATAATTCTCAATTAATTACAAAAAAAATAAGACATCAACCTGAAAGTAATCTTACTTTCGGCGGATGAATGCGATCGCGTTTCCCGGTTTTATGA
>NZ_CAWQOY010000078.1:0-1942 GCF_963896525.1 Nodularia sp. LEGE 04288 | reverse complement strand
AAATCAGCCTTGGCTATTCTCGCTAAAAACCTGCTTTTATTGAGAATGGACAACGTAGGTTTAAGGCCTCGCGATTTGGAGAGCGATCGCTCTCGCAAATGTTAAGAAAGATCCGGGTAATGCATAGTCGCTTGCGGGGAGGGGTTGGGGGTGGGGTTCTTTAAACTACAACGGCTGGAGTTGTGACTTTTTCTGGTCTTTGGTGAGGAGGACGCATTTCTAAGCCCAGTAAATTCAGCATTTCTTTGTCAGCGTCATAATCGGGACAGGGAGTAGTGACTGTGAGCATTTGATTATCATCGCTGGAAAAGATGGAATTTGCCCCAGCCATAAAACATAAAGCTTGTTCCACTTGGGAAAGTCTCGCCCTACCAGCGCTGAGACGCACATCAGAATTTGGCATGATTATTCGGGCTGTGGCGATCATGCGTACTACTTCCCAAATGGGTACATCTGGTTGATTTTCTAGGGGTGTACCGGGAACTTGGGAAAGAATATTAATGGGGACGGACTCTGGATGAGGTTGTAAATTTGATAGAGTTTCTAACATCCCCACACGATCTTCGACGCTTTCGCCTAAGCCGAGAATACCGCCAGAACATACAGTGACATTTGTCTGTCGGACATGATCAATTGTCTTTAGGCGATCGCCATAAGTTCTCGTGGTAATCACCGTATTATAATACTCCTGGGAAGTATCCAAGTTATGGTTATAAGCATATAGTCCAGCTGCTTCTAAGCGTTTCGCCTGATTCGTGGTCAGCATTCCCAGAGTACAGCAAACTTCTAAGCCCATGTCGGTCACTTCTTTGACCATTTCCAAGACTGTCTCAAATTGCGAATTATCTCGCACTTCCCGCCAAGCAGCACCCATGCAAACACGACTTACACCCGTGGCTTTGGCTTTTTGGGCAATGTTAATCACTGTTTCCTTCTCTAACAGTGCTTGGGGCTTGACTTCAGTTTGATAACGGGAAGACTGGGCGCAGTAGCTACAATCTTCCGGACAAGCACCTGTTTTAATTGAGATCAGCTTACAAACTTGTATTTTTCTTGAATCATGATATTGGCGATGCACGCTAGCAGCTTGATAAATCAGCTCTAGGAATGGCGTGTTGTATATCGCTTGAATCTCTGCTTTTTGCCAATTGTAGCGTATTCCCACCGACATCATTATCCTTCTTATAGACTGGATTGATCAAGAACCATTTTCTGTTGGTTCTTTTAAAATACAGCGTTGGGATGAAATCATCTCAATCTTATGCTGTAGATATTAGACATCAGCTTACCAAGATTTTGGTGATCTGGCAGATTGATTGTACAAATTATTACTTTTATGAAATCAGAATTACCACTGATCACAAGCGATCGCCTGACTTTAAGAATTGCTATTAAAAAGGATATACCGCAACTAATTAAATATTTCCAGGACAATAAAAATTATTTTACACCATTTTATCCTATTTTATTTGACCATTTGTTTACAGAAGAGTATTGGCAATATCAAATTGAAAATAATGTCTTGGAGTTTATCCATGACCAATCATTAAAGCTGTTTATTTTTCCGCAAAAAAAATCCACAAAAGTGATTGGAACGATCAATTTTACTAACTTTATTCGAGGTGCGGCGCATTTTTGCTATGTAGGATACAGTCTGGCAGAATCTGAGCAAGGTAAAGGGTATATGACAGAAGCATTAAAAGTTGCGACTGATTATGTCTTTGAAGAACTAAATTTTCATCGGATCATGGCTAATTATATGCCCCATAATCGGCGCAGTGGTAATGTCTTAAAAAGACTCGGTTTTGTGGTGGAAGGATACGCGAGAGATTATTTATTAATTAATGGTAAATGGGAAGATCATATTCTCACAAGTTTAGTCAATCCTGACTGGAAACCAGAGGAGTGAGAAGAAGCAGAGGGGCAGGGGGCAGGGTGCAGG
>NZ_CAWQOY010000077.1:0-88856 GCF_963896525.1 Nodularia sp. LEGE 04288 | reverse complement strand
ACGCTTGGGACAACCGGGGGTATGCGCTAGTAAATTTAGGACGCAATGAAGAAGCGCTCGCATCTTATGACAAAGCCCTGGAATTTAAACCTGATTACCACCAAGCTTGGAACAACCGGGGGAATACGCTATTTAATTTAGGACGCTATGAGGAAGCGCTCGCATCTTATGACAAAGCACTGGAATTTAAACCTGATTACCACCAAGCTTGGAACAACCGGGGGAATGCGCTCAGGAATTTAGGACGCTATGAAGAAGCGCTCGCATCTTATGACAAAGCACTGGAATTTCAACCTGATTACCACAACGCTTGGAACAACCGGGGGAATGCGCTATTTAATTTAGAACGCTATGAAGAGGCGATCGCATCTTATGACAAAGCCCTGGAATTTCAACCTGATTACCACTACGCTTGGGACAACCGGGGGAATGCGCTATTTAATTTAGGACGCAATGAGGAAGCGCTCGCATCTTATGACAAAGCCCTGGAATTTCAACCTGATTACTACAACGCTTGGAACAGCCGGGGGGTTGCGCTGGGGAAATTAGGACGCTATGAGGAAGCGATCGCATCTTATGACAAAGCCCTGGAATTTCAACCTGATGATTACCACGCTTGGAGTAACCGGGGTATTCCATTAAGAAATTTAGGGCGCAATGAAGAAGCGATCGCATCTTATGACAAAGCCCTGGAATTTCAACCTGATAAACACGACGCTTGGTACTACCGGGGGATTGCGCTAGTAAATTTAGGACGCAATGAAGAAGCGCTCGCATCTTATGACAAAGCCCTGGAATTTCAACCTGATGACCACCAATATTGGAACAGCCGGGGGATTGCGCTCAGGAAATTAGGACGCTATGAGGAAGCGCTCGCATCTTATGACAAAGCCCTGGAATTTCAACCTGATGACCACTACGCTTGGGACTACCGGGGGATTGCGCTAGTAAATTTAGGACGCAATGAAGAAGCGCTCGCATCTTTTGACAAAGCCCTGGAATTTAAACCTGATTACTACAACGCTTGGAACAACCGGGGGAATGCGCTAGATGATTTAGGATGCTATGAAGAAGCGCTCGCATCTTTTGACAAAGCCCTGGAATTTCAACCTGATGACCACTACGCTTGGTACTACCGGGGGTATACGCTATTTAATTTAGGACGCAATGAAGAAGCACTCGCATCTTATGACAAAGCCCTGGAATTTAAACCTGATTACTACAACGCTTGGGACAACCGGGGGTATGCGCTAGTAAATTTAGGACGCAATGAAGAAGCGCTCGCATCTTATGACAAAGCCCTGGAATTTAAACCTGATTACCACCAAGCTTGGAACAACCGGGGGTATACGCTATTTAATTTAGGACGCTATGAGGAAGCGCTCGCATCTTATGACAAAGCACTGGAATTTCAACCTGATTACCACCAAGCTTGGAACAACCGGGGGATTGCGCTCAGGAATTTAGGACGCTATGAGGAAGCGCTCGCATCTTATGACAAAGCACTGGAATTTCAACCTGATTACCACCAAGCTTGGTACTTCCGGGGGAATGCGCTATTTAATTTAGGAAGCTATGAAGAAGCGATTGCATCTTATGACAAAGCCCTGGAATTTCAACCAAATGACCATACAGTATGGCATAACAGGGGAATTGCGCTCAAGGATTTAGGACGCAATGAAGAAGCGCTCGCATCCTTTGACAAAGCCCTGGAATTTCAACCTGATGATTACCACGCTTGGAGTAACCGGGGTATTCCATTAAGAAATTTAGGGCGCTATGAAGAAGCGATAGCATCTTATGGCAAAGCCCTGGAATTTCAACCTGATGACCACCTAGCTTGGTACAACCGGGGGATTGCGCTGGGGAATTTAGGACGCTATGAGGAAGCGATCGCATCTTATGACAAAGCCTTGGAAATTAGACCTGATTTCCACCTAGCTTGGAATAGCCGGGGGAATGCACTCAGTGATTTAGGACGCAATGAACAAGCGATCGCATCTTATGACAAAGCTTTGGAATTTAAACATGATTACGATTACGCTTGGTATTTCCGGGGGAATGCGCTATTTAATTTAGGACGTAATGAACAAGCGATCGCATCTTATGAAAAAGCCCTGGAATTTAAACCTGATTACGATTACGCTTGGTATTTCCGGGGGAATGCGCTATTTAATTTAGGACGTAATGAACAAGCGATCGCATCTTATGAAAAAGCCCTGGAATTTAAACCTGATTTACACGAAGCTTG
Source organism: Nodularia sp. LEGE 04288 (assembly GCF_963896525.1). Classification (NCBI taxonomy): domain Bacteria; kingdom Bacillati; phylum Cyanobacteriota; class Cyanophyceae; order Nostocales; family Nodulariaceae; genus Nodularia; species Nodularia sp. LEGE 04288. The sequence continues at coordinate 86,605 of NZ_CAWQOY010000077.1, read as the reverse complement.
GTACTGTCGGGGGAATGCGCTAGGGAATTTAGAACACTATGAAGAGGCGATCGCATCTTATGACAGAGCTTTGGAATTTAAACCTGATTACGATTACGCTTGGAACGACCGGGGGAATGCGCTATTTAATTTAGGACGTAATGAAGAAGCGATCGCATCTTATGACAAAGCTTTGGAATTTAAACCTGATGACCACCAAGCTTGGTACAACCGGGGGGTTGCGCTAGGGAATTTAGAACGCTATGAAGAGGCGATCGCATCTTATGACAAAGCTTTGGAATTTAAACCTGATTACTACAACGCTTGGTACAACCGGGGGATTGCACTCAGTGATTTAGGACGCAATGAAGAGGCGATCGCATCTTATGACAAAGCCTTGGAAATTAAACCTGATAAACACGAAGCTTGGTACAACCGGGGGATTGCATTAAGAAAATTGGGTAGACTCAAAGAAGCATTTGCCAGTACTAGTAAAGCTAATGAGATTAACCCTGACTTTGTTATGGCTCAGGCAAAGCAAAATGTTGACAGTTTACTCCAAAAATTGGGCTGGAATAAATTAACCCAATTCGTTAAAGGCGTATTGAGGCTGATTGGTTTTAAACATTATTCCAAATAATTCTTTAAAAGCTATTTCAAAAAATATGTCACAGCTTAAAATCGAGTATCCAGAAACTTTACCAGATGCCCTACAGCAAACCAGAGAAGAATTTGAGCAAGAGGCAAAAATGGCAATGGCAGTCAAATTATTTGAAATGAAACGAATTTCTTCTGGTTTAGCTGCACAGTTGGCAGGTGTAGATAGGGTAAGTTTTTTACTTAATTTACATCGTTATGGTGTGGCGATGATTGATTTAACAGAAGAGGAACTTTTATCTGACTTAACGAATGCTTGTATTTAGCCTGCGTAGGCAGGCTTTGTTTGTGTAGCCCCAGACTTCTAGTCTGAGGGATCTGAATTACTGGAAAGGAATGTAAATCAAATGCCAGAAACAATTAATATTGAACAAGCAGTATTGAATTATTTACGCATTCTCTCTAATGAGAAGCAACAAGAAGTCCTAGACTTTGTGGAATTTCTTGTCCAAAAGACGGCAAATCATCAGCAATTAGACCGAGAAGATTCATCAAAGCCTCAACAGCAACAACAGATATCTCTTCAAGAAATTGCTCGGCTAACTGTGGCAGAACGGCATAAAATACTAGCACCTTTTATTGCCGCCACAGCCGAAGATTTTTTGAATGACCCTGAATTAACAGAGTTTGCCGTTTTGGATGGTGAAGACTGGGACATGGAAAATGACTAATCCTCAAAATGGTGAGATTTGGTTAGTGCAACTTGATCCAACCAACGGGCAAGAAATCCAGAAGACTCGCCCTGCTGTTGTAATTAGTTCTGATATTTTCAATTCTATACCAATGCGAATTATTATTCCTGTGGCAACATGGCAACCTAAATTCCAAAATCGCCCTTTCATGATTCCTATCCAGAAAAAACATGAAAATGGGTTAGACTCAGACTCAGCAGGTAATGTGTTGCAAGTTCGTAGTGTAACAACTGAGAGATTTGTCAGGTGTTTAGGAAAAGTATCAACAGCCGTCAAACAAGAATTATTAAATGGTTTAATTATCTGTATTGATTACGCTCCTGAAAGCAATGATTGAAAAGGAGCGTTAACTCACATTTTGCACCAAGCCCTGGCGATTGGAATATTGCTTCGCAACGCCAAGGGCGAACGCGGCTATACAAACTAAGTCCGCACTTCGACAAGCTCAGTGACCGCCTGCGCGGACTAACAGAAAATCAAGTTTTTTAACCCACGTAGGTGGGTTTTGTCTGTGTAGCCCCAGACTTCTAGTCTGAGGGTTCTGAAGTTACAATTTCCCCAAAAATACAGATTGCTTCCTCCAAAAGAAAGAGCTTGCAGACAAAACCCTGTTGTAAAATAGACATAAGTAAGAATTCGGGGGGCCATTTACTGGTCATAAACGCCTATAGAAACTATTGTTGGCAATCTCCAAGGACTAAAAGCCAGTCAGCTGAAGCAACTACAGCGACTGTACCACCAGCGCATACCAGGCGATCGCATCACCACGCCTGAGTTCTCCCAGCGTCTGGCAGCAATTAGCACAGAAATCAATCAGCCGATATGTGCCTACCTCAACCGTCGCGGACAAGTGATGCGTGTAGGGGTAGGTACACCACGTCAAACGCAAATTCCACCGCTAGAACTGCCCCGTTACGGTGCAGAACGTCTCAGCGGTATTCGTTGTATAGCTACCCATCTCAAGCCAGAACCGCCCAATGAATCGGCACTGACAGCGATGGCGTTGCAACGTTTAGATGCTTTGGCAGTGATAAATATCACCGGCACAGGATTTACAAAGCGTGGTGGTGGTTCCACTGGGTACGTCAAAGAAACTTATTTGGCTCACCTAGTATCAAGTATCAAACACCTCGTATCAACTCCGCAATTGGCAATCAGCGATGAAAAGTCCCTGGCGCAAGACACAGCCCTATACTCTAGCGTATCGCCGCCTATGAGTTTAGAGATGCTGTCAGAGCATGACTTTATCGACTTGGTGGAAGGTCTGGAAGCAGAATTTCAACGGGAATTTGTCGCCCAGGAAGTAGATGCTGACCATGATCGCGTCCTACTTGTGGGACTGATTACTGATAAAACGACTCCCCAACAATTCCAGGACACCATAGTGGAATTAGCCCGGTTGGTGGATACGGCTGGCGGAGAGGTATTGCAGACAGTACAACAAAAGCGATCGCGCATTCATCCGCAGACGGTAGTTGGTGAAGGTAAAGTTGAAGAAATCGCCTTAACTGCCCAAACCCTGGGAGCTAATCTCGTTGTCTTTGACCGCGACCTCTCACCCGCCCAAGTTCGTAATTTGGAAAGGAAAATTGGTGTCCGAGTAGTTGACCGCACCGAAGTAATTTTAGATATCTTTGCTCAACGCGCTCAATCCCGTGCTGGTAAATTACAAGTAGAATTGGCACAGTTAGGATATATGATGCCGCGACTCAGTGGCAGAGGTCTAGCCATGTCCCGGTTAGGTGGTGGTATTGGGACTCGTGGCCCTGGTGAAACGAAACTGGAAACAGAACGCCGGGCGATTCAAAAACGCATTTCCCGACTGCAACAAGAAGTAAACCAGTTACAGGCGCATCGTTCAAGGTTACGCCTGAGACGGCAAAATCAGGAAGTTCCCTCTGTGGCTTTGGTGGGCTATACCAACGCAGGTAAATCCACTTTGTTGAATGCTCTCACCAATGCGGAAGTTTATACAGCCGACCAGTTATTTGCGACTCTTGACCCCACCACCCGCCGTTTAGTCATCGCTGAGGGCGACACTGGTGCAACTCAAGAGATTCTACTCACAGATACAGTAGGTTTTATACACGAACTGCCCGCTTCCTTAATGGATGCCTTTCGCGCCACCTTAGAGGAAGTCACAGAAGCCGATGCCTTACTACATTTGGTTGATTTATCTCATCCGGCTTGGTTGAGCCATATTCGTTCAGTCAGGGAAATCTTGGCACAAATGCCCGTCACTCCTGGCCCAGCACTGGTAATTTTCAACAAAATTGACCAAGTAGATAGCGCCACACTGGCGATCGCTCAAGAAGAGTTTCCCCTGGCTGTGTTTATTTCCGCAAGTCAGCGATTAGGATTAGAAACCCTACGTCAACGTCTAACCCAACTGATCAAATATGTTGTAGACGCTCGGTAAATTTAGACATATTTGAGTCACTAGCTAGAAAGCGGTGCTAATGTCGTCAAATCAGATTTGATGAACAGGCTCCGCTTCTTTGTTAATCAGAGAGCGGTGACAGCCACTAAAATTAAAAAGTATTAAATCAAATTGAGGACTTTATGGCTGCCAGCGTTGAAATTTACACTTGGAGTACTTGCCCGTTTTGCGTCCGTGCCAAAAGTTTGTTAAACAAAAAAGGCGTTGATTTTACGGAATATTGCATTGATGGAGATGAAGCGGAACGGGCTAAAATGTCCGAAAGAGCTAACGGGAGACGCTCACTACCGCAAATTTTTATTAATGATTACCATGTTGGTGGTTGTGATGATATCCACGCTTTAGAAAGTCAAGGCAAGCTCGATGAGCTTCTAGCAATGTAGACTGACACCGTGTGAACATGGGATTTTTTCCCGGTAGCGATTGTAAATTGGTTTGATCATCAGGGGATAATCTATATAAGAAAATCTCCGTGATTGAGGCAAACAAAGTGAAACTGGCTTTTATTATTGATCCCATCCATCAGCTTGACCCATGTCATGATACGAGCGTTGCTCTGATGGAAGCAGCACAAATTTTAGGACATGAAATTTGGGTAACTCAGGCGAATCTGCTGAGTGTGGTAGATAGCAAAGCTTGGGCTGTTCTACAGCAAGTTGAACTCGTTCCAGTGCAGTTAGTGGAGGGACGCTGGATTGCCACCAATCCTTGGTATAAATTGAGCGCTCCCGGCTTTACCTCCCTAGAAGCAATGGACGCTGTGTTTATGCGGACAGATCCACCAGTCAATGATTCTTACCTCTACGCCACCTATGTTCTAGACTGCATTGACCAAAAGAAAACTCTAGTAATTAACAGTCCTAGTGGTATCCGGGGGGCTAATGAAAAAATGTATGCCCTTCAGTTTACTAACGCGATTCCAGAAACTATTGTTAGTGCAGATCAGCATTTAATCAGGCAATTTTTGGAAGCTAAAGGAGCAGCAATTATCAAGCCCCTGGGGAATAAAGCTGGGGAGGGAATTTTATTTTTACAACCAGGCGATCGCAATTTTAACTCGATTGTTGAACTCAGTACATTGCGTGGTCGATTACCAGTCATGGTACAAACTTATTTACCAGCAGCTAAAGAAGGAGACAAGCGAATTATCCTGCTGAATGGCGAACCAATTGGCGCGCTCAATCGCCTTTCTAGCGGCAGTGACTTTCGGAATAATATGGCGGCTGGTGGGACTGTGGCTCAAACGAAAATTACCCCAAGAGAGTATGAAATCTGTAGCGAAATAGCCGCAACCTTACGTCAAGATGGCTTAATTTTTGTGGGGATTGATATCATCGGCGGTTATCTGACGGAAGTCAACGTCACCAGTCCTACGGGAATTCGTGAAATTGACCGTCTAGATGGTACTCGTCTAGGTGAACAGGTGATTGCCTGGATTTCGCAAACTTTAAAAAACTCAAATCATTTGCCGCAGTTGACTTGAACCCCTGGTCTTTTGCAGTCAGCTTTGGTTATTTATCACGATCAAAAAACAAGCGGTCATCGCATCCTTTAGGCACGTCTTTTCACTTTTATTTTCGACACAAATTTAGGCATCTGAGTCAGTGGACTCCTGCCTAAGTTAATTTAATTTGTAGATAGCGTGGACAAGTTCAATCACCAATTTGCTGCTTCGGGGGTAGCAACGGTATGGCTTACCCCTGATCCTGGTAAAATCTCAACTCCTAGATTTTATAAAGCATTCAGACCAACCTGAGACTGCAAATTTGATCGACAACTTCAATTCCCAATCAACTAATTCCGTGGTGTCCGCCGATTTCGCAGAAAATCTGGAATATCCAAGCCCGTTTTTTCTTTAGGTTCCGCAACTGGTGTGGGGGAATTAACGGCTGGTTGCTGTGTCGTTGAACGTTTGGGAGTAGCTGGTACTCTCGCATTAGCCACATTTTGGGGTGGTACGGCTTGTATTTCACCTGTAAACCCAGTAGCAATTACAGTAATTCTCACCTCACCTTGGAGCCTGTCATCAATCACGGCCCCAAAAATAATATTGGCATTAGGATCAACGACTTCATATATTGCTTCGGCGGCAGCATTCACTTCATGTAAAGTCAAATCACTGCCACCGGTAATATTAAAGACAACACCTCTAGCTCCTTCAATAGAACATTCTAATAAAGGCGAAGAAATAGCGGCGATCGCTGCTTCTCTAGCCCTGGATTTTCCAGAACTGACACCTATCCCCATTAATGCCGATCCAGCATCTGCCATCACGGCTCTGACATCAGCAAAATCAACGTTTACCAAGCCAGGGATGGTAATAATATCGGAAATACCTTGTACACCTTGGCGCAGCACATCATCGGCATAGCGAAAAGCTTCTTGTACAGGCGTTTGCTCTGGTATGACCTCCAGCAACTTATTATTCGGGATAATAATCAGTGTATCTACTCTACTTTTTAACCCTTCAATGCCTTGTTCAGCTTGGCTAGTGCGGCGGCGACCTTCAAACACAAATGGACGTGTCACAACACCCACAGTCAAAGCGCCCATTTCTTTTGCCACTTCTGCGACAATCGGGGCTGCACCTGTGCCAGTACCGCCTCCCATACCAGCAGTGATAAAAACTAAGTCAGCACCTTCTAAAGCCGTAGCAATTTCGTCCCGTGATTCTTCAGCTGCCTTTTGACCAATAGCAGGATTACCACCTGCACCTAAACCTCGTGTAAGTTTCTGTCCAATTTGTAATCGACTAGGCGCACCTGCCAAAGTCAAAGCTTGAGCATCTGTGTTGATTGACCAAAACTCTACTCCTGAGACATCAGACTCAATCATGCGGTTAACCGCATTTCCACCCCCACCACCCACACCAATCACTTTGATGTTGGCAACCCGACCCGGCACAATCTCGCCAATGCGGCTATTTTCCGTAGACATCTTTTTACTGTCATGGTTTTGTCCAAAGTTCAGCCCAGAGTTGTTAAAGGGGTTAGTCGAGTTGACTGCGAGCGGAAACCCTTGCTGTCCCACAGGTTGGGAGTTTTTATAGGTAAGCCCTTGGTTGTTATCAAGTGTCATTGGATTCAGAAAGGTAGATAAACGACTTTTTCAGGTGTGATTCACCAGAACCTCTGTGTCGAGGCAGCCCCTGGCTTTAGACATGAGGTTTTGATCTAAGAGTCAACTATATTGACACTGCCAAAATCTATGGCACTGTTCTTTATTGTTATCACGACTCCCAACCTTAACAAGATTGTGAGTGAGAAAGTTTGCTATGGGTTCTATCTCAGGGCGCAGTGCCGCAAGCCATAGCGCAGCTAATTCTAGAGAAGCATACTGAGATTTACTTAAAATTGATCTGTATAACTTCAAGGAAATATTAATATTTTCACTACTATGTTGGCGATTTAGCACATAATGCCCTCCACTATTTCTTGTTAATGCTTTAGATTAGCAGATGTTTCTCAGGAGTTTAGGAGTTAAGTTTTTGGTTTGTTTGGTTCAAATGTACTAAGGGAGATGCTGGATTTGTCAAATCAATGTAGTTTATTTGACTAAAATCCATTTTTGCAGATAAATATCGCATTTGCGCGAGGACTTTGATTTGTTCGGTTATCTGAGGACTAAAAGCACCAAGATGTACATTTCCTAGTTCGGTTTTCAAAATTAGATTTGTGGGATCTTGCCAATCAATTTCTCTGATTTTTACGGGACTTTGACTTAATGATCGATAAAGTTGACTCCAATGGGAGCCATATTTTTCTGGTGTTCCCACAACTTTGAGACTGGGAAGTTTGATGTTGGGATTGACTAATTTGTATTTTTCTAAGGGAATCAAAACCCCACTAGCATCTAATAAGCCCGCAGGCGACTGTTTTTTTGGAATCTGAGCTATTGCTACGGGTACTCTTTCTTGGATTTCGATGTTTAATCCCGGAGGAAAAAGGCGGCGATTGACCGTTGCTTGTGCAATAGTCGGTTGTTGCTTCAAAGATTTGGCGATCGCATTCGGTTCAATCCGCCATAAAGACTGAGGATAGGAGATCACCAGTAATGACTGAATCGTCGCTTCCGATAGTAATTGATTGCCTGATTTGATCACAATTTGCTTGGGATCATTTAGTACCCATATCGGTTGCAGTGCCACCCACAGCAAACCACCAGCTAGACCACTAATGGCAAGAGTTCGCCAAATAGCCTGAATAATTTTCATCTGCCTCTGCCGTCGGATTTTTTGACGGCGCTGGGCTAAAGCCCTTTGGGAAACTGATACTATGCCAGCCATTCAAACCTCTTTCTGGTTGCAGTCAAATTATGGGGTAGCTTCGGATCATTGATATTGATTAATTAACGTCTCAGTATTTATGAATCTTTCTCCTCCAGATTTTTTTTCACACCTGACATCAACTACAGCAGTATTTAAGTACTAAAAGTACTAGTATTTTTTTCTATTCCAGTTGGCAGTGTTTAGTTTAAACCGAATGTAACCTTTTTGGCAGATGATAGCTAATACTATTTGCTAAAAAGTTCACAAAAAAATTATCGACCAACATAACACAATATCTACTATCAGCAACCCCCTTATGAATTCTGACATCCGGAAGACGCAAAGAGTGAGTTGATTAATTATGCGTCTGCATTACTGGCTAGAGGTTTTTGGGATATAAACAGACTTTCAACTGGAAGCGTAGATACCTTCATTTGAGATCACTAATGATCAGCATTTGCCAGTTGAGACAATAGAGTCAAGTGATGACGACAGGATGGGACGTTGTTAAAAACACTCATCAAGGTATACAGCGATCGCCTCAATGCTGTTACTTTCAATCCCAAGGATGAATTGCTGGCTGTGGAACAGCACAGTCAAATTTGGGCATGAGGAAAGCAAATCCCCATAAATTCCCACCTTCAGCCGGCATCCTGGCTAGTGTGAAGTGTCAGCATTAGCCCTATGGTCAAATACTGGCATCGGCTAGTGAAGACCAAACGATGATTTTGGGGAACTTACATTTTGACCACCTGATTGTTTGTGGTTGCATAGATAATTTCTTGGTGATCCCATGAGCCGCAGGTGCTAAATTTTAGATTTATGAGTTAAGAGTTGTGAAGCGCTATCAAGTTTTAATTCAAAACTCGAAACTTTTTTTCAGCTTACCAACTCAAAGTGCGATCGCCGTTCGCGCAGGGTTCCGTAGGAAAGGCGGGGCTTTGCCCATCGCTCTCTAATACCTGATCACTCTTTTCGGAATCACCATAATTTTCCATTGCTGCTGGTGGCAAAGTCGCTAAAAAGGCTTTCAGTCTCATGCGTTCAATGTAAGGCCAGCCGCCTTCCGACTCAATATCTTTGAGTAAAGAGTAGAGTTTTTGGCGGTTATCAGGCAAACTCTCTTGAAAAGCACTATCCCGAATCTCTCGATGTAACTGTTCTAAATGCCGCAGCAAGGCCAAAAGAGCGATCGCATCTCCTTGAGAAATGCTAGCTACATCATGCACTGCCGTGGCGATCGCTTGCAGTTGTGCCGATAAATTCCCTAATTCCCAACTTTTTTGGTTGCTCATGCAACTATCTCCGTGTAAATGAGGCCTACTCAAATTTACCGAAGATTCTTGGTTTTTATTCGTGATCACAAATTTTCCAGTGCATAAATAGGTAGATCAAGTCGGAAATCATCCAGTCTTCCAAGCTATAAGTCAGTCCCAGAGAGGCTTTGAACTCTAATTCCTCAGTCCACAACACAGGCAACCATAATCTAGTTTTCCACCGAGTCATCACCTCTCGCACAACCTCGTAGTCAGCTAAATCCAATCAGGTATTTTGGGATCAGAGCAGAGAGCTTTGATCTTGAGTTAAAAAAAATCGTATGATCTGGCTAATTTACCCATAAAGCAATGGACTGTATTTGTATCTAGTGGCAACACATAACATAATACAGAAACATTTGGGCAACACCGAAAATGCCATAGGCATTAGTTTTACAACTTAGATATTAATTTTTGAGATTGAGGTTGACCATGAGGTATCGCGCTTTAATTGTTGCATTCTTGGCTGTATGCCTGGGGCTATTAACTGCTTGCAGTGATGCTCCCACTGCTTCCAATAGTAGGGATGTACTTACTTACGAACAGATTAGAGGCACTGGCTTGGCAAACAAATGCCCCCAACTGACAGAAACCAGCCGTGGTTCCATTCCCATTGAATCAAGCCAGTCTTATGTCATCAAAGAACTCTGTTTAGAACCAACCAATTACTTTGTCAAAGAAGAACCTGCTAATAAACGCCAAATAGCAGAATTTGTGCCTGGTAAATTGTTGACCAGATACACTTCTACCATTGACCAAGTACAAGGCGACTTGAAAGTTAACCCAGATAATAGCTTGACCTTTTTAGAATCTGATGGTCTAGACTTCCAAGCCATCACTGTCAAACTTCCTGGTGGTGAATCAGTACCTTTCCTCTTCACCATCAAAGATTTAGTCGCTCAAACACAAGCTGGTTTGACCAGTATTAACACCTCTACGGACTTTGAAGGTACTTTCAAGGTTCCCTCCTACCGTGGTGCTTCTTTCCTAGATCCTAAAGGTCGTGGTGTCGTCAGTGGCTACGATAATGCTGTGGCTCTTCCTGCCCAAGCTGATGACGAAGAACTCACCCGCGCAAATGTCAAAAGTGTGGAACCTCTTAATGGCACAATTTCTCTGCAAATAGCGAAAGTAGATAGCCTTAGTGGTGAAATCGCTGGTACTTTCGAGAGCGAACAGCCCTCTGATACTGATTTGGGTGCTGGCGAACCGAAAGAAGTCAAGATTCGGGGTCTGTTTTATGCACGAGTTGAACCAAATCGCGCCTAAATTCCCTGGAATGATGATCTAATTATTCACTTGCTCGCAAAACTTTACCCATTTGTCTCCTTTAATCTGGAAGCAAATGGGTTTTTTATCAAGGATAGCCGGGGAGTAGGGAGAAGAAGCAGGGGAGCAGGGAGCAGGGGGGAGAAGACGGTAACTTCCCAATGACTAATGACAAAGGACAAAGGACAAAGGACAAATTACGACCCTAGCCAGTTAACTTTATTTACGCCGACCTAGTTAGCTGATGCATGAGATGAATACAACCCTGACATAGAGCTAGGATCAGCTACTGGATAATTGTCAATTTCTCATCAATCGAATTGATTAAAGCTAGTATTATTACTGAGAAGGGAATTTTCAGTTTTTAGCGAAATCATGGAAATTAACCTTCTTAATAAATTAATAAATTAATAAAGTTAAGTACAATTTCGGTTTGTAAATGAACCAATAATTTTATATTTTGTCTATATGTAGACTAACAACCTACAGAAATTAACCAATCTAAATAACCATAAAAATAGCAATTGCGCTTATTTAAATCTAGCTCAATTGTGAATTTAATAAGGTGTTTAACCAGAATATTCGTGATTTACACCATGTTTAACCAGAGAGATTAAGCAAAATTTTTCTGGGGAATTTTGCAATTGCAGATTTTTCTAAGCGTATATTCACTATTTATTTTAATAAATAAATGCGGTGTTATGCCTACTACAGCCAGCAACGAACTGAAGCACGAAATTTGGCAGCTATTACGAGAGTACGAGCAATCTCGCTCAGAAACTATTCGCAATCAACTGGTAAAACTAAATTTTGGACTTGTGAGAAAAGAAGCCCACTATTGGATGAATCAATGTCATGAAAATTATGATGATTTACTCCAAGTTGGTTATTTGGGTTTAATTAGGGCCATTGAGAAATTTGAAATATCCAAGGGACACGCCTTCAGCTCCTTTGCTATTCCCTACATTCGGGGTGAAATTCAACACTATCTCCGAGACAAAGGCGTTACCGTCCGAATTCCTCGGCGCTATTTAGCATTACAACAGCAGTCCATAGCCGTCTCACGTGCTTTGCGCGAACAATATAATCGCCAACCTACCGACGCTGAATTAGCAACCGCATTGGCAATTACTCCCAACGAATGGCAAGAAATTAAACTCGCCTGTGTCAATCGCTCTCCTCTGAGCCTAGATGTTCCAGTTTTGGACGGAGAAGAAGGAACTACCAGCCTGGGAGAATTAGTTCCTGATCCCAGTTACCGCAGCTTTCAACTAGCGCAAGAAGATCAAATTCGCTTGCAACAAGCACTGTTCCAGTTAGAAAAATGTACTCGTGACGTGTTAGAGGGTGTATTTTTCCAGGATTTGACCCAAAAACAAGTAGCAGAACTTCTAGGAATTAGTGTCGTTACAGTTTCCCGCAGAGTCAAAAAAGGACTAGGCTTGTTAAAGCACCTGATGAGTGCGAAAGAAGATTAACTCCAAGTGAGGTGAAGTCCCATTGAAGCTAGGCTGGTGGTGCTAATCATAACCTTTAAAATTACCAAAATTAGGTTATAAAGGTAACATAGATTGCCTATAAATATAGAAAATATAGCTAGGCAATATTGATTTCCACAAGCAGCAACGTTTCCTAGAGCTTTTGAGAACAGCTAATGGACAAAAATTTCCCAATTGCATTTGTAGCTCTTTCAATGTTAGCGATCGCTGGATGTACAATCGGAGAAGTAGAACAGGCTGTTGAGCCAACGCCTATTACACCTCCAACACCCACTGAATCCTTTACTAATCCTGTAGTACCTAGCAAAGAACCAGAAACAAGTGCCTCTGCAACTCCTAACTTGATTCAACTCACTAATCCTAGAGAGCGCGAGCAAATAGTTTCAAAAGGTCGAAATGACCCATTTGCCGAACTTTTCCAGCGGCCTGTTCGGACAATACCGACAGCAACATCTCCCACAGAGGTTTCTGGAATACCTACCCTACCAACAGCTAGACCTCCCCTGATTCCTCCCATCGGTAGACTGCGAACACCCAGCGCGGCTCCTGCTACTAGAACTACACCAACTACTGCGGCTTCAACTCCAGGGACAAATGTACCTAAGCCTGATACTAGACCGCCCTCAGTTCTACCAAACGTTATGCCCGGAGTGATTGCTAATCCTACTATAGGAACTGTGCTACCACCACCACCACAACCTGAATTAGCTGAGGGAGTAATGGTGAGTGGTGTAGTGCTAATTGGAGAAAAACTTCAAGCAATTATTAAAGTACCGAATGAAGCCACAAGTCGTTATGTACAGGCGGGACAGCGCCTGGGTAGTGGTTTGTTAATTAAACGTATTGAAATGAATGAAGGTTCCAATCCGATTGTCATTCTGGAACAATATGGTATTGAAGTTGCCAGGATGGTAGGTGAAGAGCCTGTCAACTCCGCATCATCAGCTACTAATCCTGAAGCTTCTTAAAGATGGAAACTCAAGAAAAAATTGAATTCCCTGGTTTATCTCTCGCTGTCTATCGAGAAATAGCCGCTCATTTACGCCAAGTCGCAGGGATAGAAGCTGGATTAATTCCCCAAGCATCCTCAGAATTTGATTACAATCAAAGCCAAATTGCTGGCTTATGGATTTCTGGAATACCCAGTTCTGATTCCGAAAGTCAGCAACGCATACAGCAAATTTTGGCTTATTATCGCAACCGCTACGGTGTTTAATACCCTCGACAAACCATCGCTGAATTTTTTCCTTAACCTGTAGATCAAATTAGGCTTTTTCTTCTCCAAAGTGACCTTGTTAATCATACAGGTCTATTTTTTTACGTAATTTTTTTACATCCAGCACTTTGCAAGTAAATGAAGTACACACCTTAATATTATAAATATTCTGGGGGAGGGCAAATATCCCCTCCCTGCCTACCTACTCAAATGAAATAGGCTGTAACACACTAGTAATGTAAAATTACTGCCAAAAACACTAGAATATCCGCATATACTAAACTATACAAACAGAATTGCGGGCTGTCTTATATTGAAAGAGTGGACTGCATACCGTGCAAAAATTATTACATAGTATTTTCGGGGCTGTTTAATTTGTGGTTTTAACAAAAATTACCCCTGGACAACAAATAACTCCTAAACAACAATTTGGATTAAGTTTAGTTTCTAGGCTAGGTGGTGGTCGAGATGTCATCTTGGCAATTGATTTGACAGAAAGCGTCGGCTTAAATAATGAAGGTCGGATTCGCTTGCGTCAAATAATTGAAGACAGCATTAAACCAGGAGATGAAATTTATATTGTGCCATTTGCTAAAGATGTAGTTTTAGGGGAAGTAACACCTAGTGTCAATCCTTTAGCTAACCCAATTAAATATATTCATAAAAGTCCAGAAAATCTGGCACAACTATTAGCAAAAATCCCCTTAACATCTGATAAAAACTATTATGGTACAGATATTCAGCGCGCCGAATTAACTATTTATCAAGGTGTCGCTCAGATTAATCACAATCGCCTGCAAAAAAATCAAGCAATTAAGCCACAATCTGTTGTTTGGTTAACAGATGCACCTTTATTTACACAACCAGGGATTACTTCAGAAGTATGGATAGAAACTCCTGCTGATAGTCCATTGCGAATTGCTGATTCTCCTGAAAGTCAAGAGCGACAGGCTTGGATAAACATCTTACCTATTGACAAGCGATCGCTCTCCATCACCACCCCGGAAAATAAACCATATACATTAACTGTCGTTGATATTGCTGCCACAGTTCAAGAATGTTGTACACCCGCACCAGGTAATCAAGAAACTTGCTTAGTCAACCTTTATTTAAGGCAGCAACTATGGCTTCCCAGTTTAACTTTACTATTAATACTTGCTAGTTTATTAGGGGGAATATTTAAATTATCTCGATTGCGTCAAAAGTGGCAATTGCACATTTATGTTGAAGAACATGAAGAACAAATATGTACATTAAAAAATAATCAAAGAATTGCCATTGGTGAAGACGATGCAAATTGTACAGATTTTATCGACTGTCCAGGGACAAAAGTTAGAGGCTATCTAGAACGAAAAGGAGATAAACTTTATTTAGTACCTAATATAGAAAATATTCATTATAACGGTCAACAAATTACTTCAAATACCTTAATATCAACTTCTAAATTTAGGCTAAATTTTCCCAATACTCCCCAACTCGATTACGAAATTATCATTCAAATTAAAAAATAGCATCTCAGGAAACATCTTATGAATTCAGCAACTACCAATCACCAGCAATACCGGGGAATAAATCGCACAATTTGTATAGGATTAGGTGGTACTGGAAGAGATGTTTTAATGCGAATTCGGAGGTTAATTGTAGACCGTTATGGAGATTTAACTAACCTACCAATTATCAGTTTTGTCCACCTTGATACTGACAAAGCCTCCACTCAAGTCACTGGTATTCGCACAGGTAGTATTTATCATGGTGTTGACCTGAGTTTCCGGGAAGCAGAGAAAGTCACCGCTACTATGTCATCGAAAGAAGTGACAATGTTTGTAGAAGGAATAGAGCGGCGTTCCGAATATACTCAATATGGGCCTTATGATCATATTGCTAGATGGTTTCCACCTCAGTTATTACGAAATATTAAAGCAGTGGAAGAAGGTGCAAAAGGCATTAGACCAGTAGGAAGGCTGGCTTTTTTCCACAATCATCACAAAATTCAATCAGCAATTGAAAACGCCGAAAGACGCACCAGAGGACACGAGTCTTTCTTGCTGAAAGCAGGTTTAAAAGTAGAATCAGGATTGAGTATTTTTGTTGTTGCTTCCTTGTGCGGTGGCACAGGAAGTGGAATGTTTTTGGATACTGCTTATAGTCTGCGACATATGTATGGTGATCAAAGTCCGCAAATTGTCGGTTATTTAGTGATTAGTCCAGAATTGTATGGTAATACTCCCAGCATGAATGCTAACACTTATGCCGCCCTGAAAGAATTAAATTACTATAGCAGTCCTGGTACAGAATTTGCAGCTTGTTATGATATTCAAAATCCCGTATATTTTCAAGAAAAACGCCCACCATTCGATTATTCCTATTTGGTTTCTCATCAAACAAGCGGCGAATACACAATATTAACACAAGGTAAGTTATGCAATGTCATTGCTCATAAGATTGCTTTAGACTTTACTGGGGAATTAGCACCCATCATCAAAGGTAATAGAGACAACTTTTTACAACATATTATCCAATGGGATAAACACCCACGTCCCAATACTCAGCGCTACCTCACATTTGGATTAGCCGCGATTTATTTTCCTCGTGATATCGTCATCCAAATTTCCTTAAACCAAGTTAGTTTAGAATTAGTCAATTTTTGGTTAAATGGGAAAAATCAAAGTCCAGATCCCTTGAACTTACTAGAGCAATTCCTTATCCAGTATCATTGGCATAATGACCTAGCTACCAGAAATGGTTTAACTACTAAACTAGCAGAAACTGTCCAGGAATATAACAAGACATTTCATAGTAGTCTTAACACTTGGAGAACTAGACTAGATAGATTAATTGCCGAATCTCAAAATAAAGATGATCGCCATAGTCTTCGGCAAAAGTTACCCAGAGAATTCCGCGAACAATTTCGCAAAGTTCAACCTGGTGAAACTGAAAGTAGTAGGGGTATTTGGTTAACTAGATTAATCCAAGCTTCTCCTCAACTGACTAAAGAATTTCAGAGTCATATTGATGATTATTTAAGTCAATTACTTACACCCATAGAACCTAACTTTTCCATAAAAAGTAGCCGCGACTGGTTAGATGCGTTGCAACATGAACTCAATAACTATCAACGTAATTTACAAGCAGCAATTACAGGGTTGGGTAACAGTCATCGATTAGAAAATATAGATAAATCCTGGCGAGATACGGAACAAACTATTGCAGATGTTGAGGATAAATTGGGGCTGCCATTCTTAAATACGAAAAATACCCAATTCCAAGCAGAAACGAAAAAAGGTTTACAGGAAATTTGTAAACTTATCAAGCATAATTTTGAGTTAGCTGTACTTCAAGAAACACTAAAAATTGTTAATACACTGCGTAAATATGTCCAAAACAAAAATACGCAAATGACTGCTTTTAGTAGCTTAGTAGAAGATGTGAAAAATATTTATGAAAAGCAAGATAGAGACTTAAGACAATTTAATTTCGATGAAATGAGTGGTGAAGCCATATTTGATAATGAGGCAGAAATGTTGAATGCTGTCACCAAACTATGTTACCAGAAGATGATGTCCGTTCTCCTTTGGTATTGGTGAGTTCAGCCATTACAGAACAAACTGGGAGGGGAAATTCTTTAGCAAGTTTTATTGACAAAGAACGCACTACTCAAGAACTACTACAAGCAGACATTGATCTGAAAGTTGACAGTATATTTGCGTTGCGCGGTAGTAATATTGTCAAATCAGTGATTAAACGCTTTATCCAAAACTACTCAACAGCACGTTCGACTCGGTTAGCACAAATTATGCAGGAAGCTGAACCACTTCTGCGTTTAAATTTAAGTGACCCCTATTTTCGGGATGACCCAGCTAAAAGTAGTAAATTAGTGGGATTTAAGGATACCGACGAATTAGAAGTGAGACAGTTTACAACTTTGCTGACTCAGGATTTAGGAGTTTCCACAAGTGTTTTAAAATCAATGCAAGCTGACGATGAAATTTTATTTTTAAATGAGTATGCTGGGTTTCCTCTGAGATTAATTAGTAGTCTGGAAAGAATGGGAAACTATTACTTGAGAGAACAAAATTCAGCAACATCTTTTTTACATAATGATTATCGGGTGACGTTTCCTGATATTATTCCCCCAGATGCCATCACCATAGAACAATTAGAAGATGTCTTCTATCCCTGTTTGGCTTTAGAACTATTGCAAATAAATCCGCAAAATCAGCAATTAGAATTTAAATATTATGATGATTTGCGTGATGATTATTATATAGCTGCTCTTAGTTGTGAATGGGGTCAAGCTTTGGAGGAACTTGCTAACCATCAGAATATGAATAAGACTTTACAAGAGATTTTAGATCAGGAAATTGCTGTGATTCAAAGACAACCTGAACTTTGGCAAAATGAATATTTACCTAAACTAAGAAAGTTTGTCAAAGAAGTTGATGGATTACCAGAAGATCATCCCAATTCTCCTTACAAAATAGCAGTGATTGGCAGTAATGACCCGACAACCAAGGAAGGAATCATTATTCGTTTCCGCAGAAAAATGAATCAGCAATTTAATTCTGCAATTCCTCAACTTGCTCCGCCACAAAACTCTGCAACTCAAAAGGCGATTGTTGGCGAGATAGTAGATAGTTATCCGGTAGAATCTACTGATAATATGGCAAAAATGCGGTTAGCTTTGGAGAATTTAAAACATTGTTTAGCGGATAATTTGATTACTCCAGAAGATTACGATCGCGAAAAACAAAGAATCCTGAATCAATACTCAATTTAGGCTCATTTATTGAGTGGTAAATATTGACTGTAATTTTATCATCCTCTCATATTCTTGCATATCTAGGGAAGTATCATGCCACCAATACTAGAGTCCTTGATTATGATCACTCTTGTGATCATTGTTCTTCCATCCATAATTACAATCCTGTTTCGCTGGGCTTTATATCAATATTTGCAAAATTTAGCCAAGGAAGTTCAAAGACTAATTCATAATAAATCACGGGGATTACAAGAAACAAAAATTATAGCAACACTGGAAAGGAGATTTCAGCGTGCTAGTAGTCAGTTAGATCAAGTTAATACAGCAGCTTTAATTGACCAAGTTTATAGCCAAGAAAAGATTAAAATATTTTCTCTGGATCAAATTGATTATTTTTGTCGAATTATGCCCAATTTGCTCTTGGCTTTTGGCTTAATTGGCACTTTTTTTGGAATTACATTTAATCTATATACTCTGAGTCAAGCTATTAATCAAACGAATGCTGCCGATATTAGTGGTTTAGTTGAACAATTAAAAAAACCATTAGAAGGAATGAGTATTGCGTTTGTGACGAGTTTGACGGGATTGTTCTTTAGTGCATTCTTAACAATAGTCAACTTTAAATTGAATACGGGCGCTTTAAAATATCAAGTGTTGAGTTCTTTAGAAGATTATCTCGATAATATTTATTTGCCTCAAGTACAGGGTGATAATCGACTTGATAAAATAGTCAATAAAATGGTATCCCAGCAGGATGAATTTTTAACTAGATTTGGTGATACTGTGCGCGATGCTGTCGAAAAGTCTATGGGTAAAGTAGCACAACAAATCGCCGCAGGTAATCAGGAAGTTACAGATTTAGCAAGACAAGTGTATGAGCGATTTACAGAAGCGGCTGGGACTATATCTGCTGCTGCTAGTCAATTTGAAACTGCAATTTATCAACTCAATGCTAAATCATATATATTTAAAGAATCTGCGGAAATATTTGAGCGTAGTCAATTTCCGGAAAAGTTATCAGCAGCTACTACAAATTTAACGCAGACACAGGAGAGATTTTCAGCCTCGGCTGCAAGTTTAGCTAATACAACTCAATCGCTGGAAACATTCGTGATTGCAGTTAAGGAACTGGGAGCAGAAATTAAGGTTGTGAATCAAACTTCATCTCAAGTATTGGAGTTACATCAAGTTAACCAAAATTCTCTCAGTGAAATTATTCCCCAACTCCAGCAAGGTGCTAATAGTTTTCGCAAAGCAGTTAATAGACTTGATAAATTAGAACATAATATTATCGATAAATCTGAAAGTTTACAGGTAATTGGTGCAGCTTTACAAGAATTAATAGATATAGGGAATAGTTACGCCGTAGAAGTTAATTTAGCACTGATTAATCTCTCTCAAAAAATAGATGGTAATCATCAAAACTTATCACAGCTAATGGCCAGTGGTAATTCTACTTTGGCTACAGAATATCAAAATATGGGTAATCTCTTGCTGACAGGGGTGAGTAAACAAACAGCAGTAAGTCAAGATAATCTGCAAAATATTAATACTAATTTGCAAGAATGTATTCAGCATCTCAATGATGCTAAACATGAAATTTATCGCTGGCGGCAGAAAGAAAAAAGTTTGCCATCTGCGCCTCCAGAGAAAATCACAGATAGTTTGACACATACCTAATATTGTAATAAGAAAATATGGCTCGGCGTTTGCGTAATCATGACTATCATGAAGAATTAAATATTTACACGGCTTTTACAGATTTGATGTCTAATGCCTTCGTGATCTTGATTCTGTTTTTGTTATTGGCGATGGTCACGTCGTTTATGAATAATAATGTCGGGTTAACAGACACGCCGCCAATTATTGTGATCCAAGATGAAGGTGCTTATCGGTTTGCGTCGGGAAGTGCAACTATTCCCCAAGCAATGTTTAATTATATTTCTCAGCAAATAGTACCGGAAATAGAAAGTAGAACCCAAGAGTATAATATTAATATTGTCGAGATTATTGGACATACTGACGGTCAGCCGAATGGTAATTTGACGAGTAACCTAGACCTGAATTTAGAAGATGTTGCCAGTGGTACTTTGCCAGTAGGTAAATTGCAAGCTGGTTCTAATGCTGATTTAGGATTGATGCGTGCTTTGGCAATCGTGCAAGTGCTGCGGAATATTCAGGTGAATGAACAACGACTCAAGGGTTTGTCGTTTCGTGCTTATTCGGCGGCGCAGTTAATATTACCTAGTGGGGAATTTGCGGCCATCGCTCGTCAAGAGGATCAGACACGGCGACGGATTGAAATCCGCTTTACCCGGCTGGGGAAGGTGCAAGAAGTAAAATAGTTAAATTTTTTGTGAAGTAGAGGTTAATTTTGCCGGAATTTGCAGCGAATAGTCAAATTGGAGGATGCAATTGCTAGTTACTGAGTTAAACTTGCAAGCAAGATCATGCACAATCTTACTCAGCTGCTCTTCGGTCTGGGCATAACTCATAATGGAACACTGGCAATTTCTAATTCAGAAACAAGGCGATCGCTCTTGGCGTAACCTGGAATCGCCCAACTTAGAAATTTCGGAAGGTTGGTACAGAGTCTTGGCTCGTTCTAACCTACGTAATACTGACGTGGAAATACGGATAACCCACTCCTCGATTCAAGAAATTCCCCCAAAGCGGCGAAGTGAAAAGCGATCGCACCGCACTAATGCCGAAGGTTTAATGGTGGTAATTCCTTTTACCCACCTGAAGCCGGGAATTTGGGAATTGCAATGCTCTGGGGATTTAATCTCAGATTTATTCGGTCAATCTTGGCAATACGGCATCTATTTACAAGTATTGTCTCAAGAATCTACTCAGATATGGGGACAATGGCACAGGGGCGAAAATGTAGCCTCAAATGTAGCTCAGTATCGAGATAGTACTGAGAACGGCAACCAGAAATCCGTTATTCCACCAGAACCTCAGCCTACTCTCAAAAGCGACCCAGATTCCAGCGATTTATTAACTGAAGCCGTCACGGACGACGCAGTGATCGATCAGCCTGTTAGCCCAGTTGGCCTCAAAGGTGAAACGGCGGAACAGATTTTACAGAATTTAATCAATTTAGCTTTACCCACTTCTGAAACTTTGTTAGAGGATGGCAAAGTGGAGCAAACTTTAGCAACGAAACCACGGACACCACTATCGTTGACTTTAGATCGGGAAACCTATATTGCTTATTGGGGAGAAATAGCTGTCATTCATGGGCTAGTAGAGCTACAAGAACAGAGCAATCAAGCCGGTGAAATTCCATACCCAGAAACTCTTTATGCTTTGGAATTACTAATTGATCTGCGATCGCCTTTAAGCTCAGAAATTTTAACCCAAGTTCGGCAGCCTTTACCAAACAGCTCGTTGCCCATTACCATCAGCTCGACCATTGATATTCCCCTGAATTGTGAATCTAAGCTAATTTTGGCAGATATCATTTTGTATGGCGCACTCACTGAATTGGGTGAAGTCATACCATTAGCGACTAAATCTTTTACAATTACAGCAGATGTCACAGAATTGCTGGCAATCACAGCCGCAGCTAGATTTAATCAAGAAAATTTATTAGATCAGCCCATAGAAGCAGCAACAGAGCCAGAACCATCTTTAAGCATTGATTTAGGACTTTTCAATCTGGCTAAAACTGCACAAACAGACTCGGCTCAATCTATTCAAATTTCCCTCAACAAGTCACTACCGCCGCAACTTCACCGCGAAAAACTAGCAGCCGCCTCTTTACGAGTGTCTCACCTAAATAAATTAGCCGATTCTCCTTGGCCGCAACTACCAAAGCTACCGGAAAACCAAAATACTGGTAAAGGTTTAGCCACTGCTGATGTAGTTACAGAATCTTCTATAGATGAAAAGCTAGTCGAGAAAACCGAGAATATCGCCCCCATTAACTTAGCTCAACTGGTGATTCGACATCATCGTTTGGGGATGCTGCACAACAGTTTTCGTTATTTGAAACGTCTGAAAGTTGTACCTGATCAATCGGAGGAACTCCAAGACGATACAGCAGAGGCGTTGTTACTTACAGCTGCTGAGGATTCCCCGCAGATAGATACAGATGAATTAGTGACTGATGATGCAGAGTTCCAGGATGACTCAGAAGCAGCAGGATCTCTTTCCCCAGATTTAGAATTAAATGCAGACGCTCATCTCTATTCATCGCCTTTGATTAGAAAGTGGACACAAAGCAAAGGATATTCCCTACCTGATTCGATTATTGAGATTTTAGATCAGCAGAAATTACCCGATGAGCCGGTTCCACCTTCAACTGAAATTGTGGAAATTAACTCATTATTAGACCTAAAACTGGAAACGGATATCGCCGCCGATCAGATAACGGATAGTGCTGTGGAAATAGAGGAGACGGAAATCTTAGCACAGCCAGAAGCAGAAAATATTTCAGTACAAATTGCTCTACCCTCTCCAGATTCAGAATTACCGCCTGCGGATGATCTCACAACACCTCCGCCTTGGTTGACACAAGAATTTGTTATAGAAGATACATATAGTGAACCGACGGTGGATCTGATAGACAGCCATTCCTCTGCACAGAAGGAGGAACCAATCTCAGATTTATCCCATACTCCACTGATGTCAGGGCAAATTGTTGAACCTTTGCCAGTTCCGCAATTACACGTTCCAGATGGTGAACTCATTGCTGGGACTTCTGTCAGGGTGAGGGTAGAACTACCTGTGGTATCCCCGGAAATAGTTGTCAAGTTATGGGTGGAAGATTGCCAAACTCGCTGGTTGTTAGATGGCCCCCATTTGCTCACAGACTTGCTACCTAACTCTTTGGGGTGTTTGGACGTGATCACGCAATTCAATATTCCCTTTGGCTGCTTGGAAATTCGCTTGGAGGCGATCGCATTTAATCAGGCTACCCAACAAGAAAGTCACAAAGCCACAGTGGTGCGGAGTGTGATTCCGCCAGACTTGCCGAATTTGCGGCTTGATGAATTACTGGGGATTTGAACATCTCACACCAGAGTTGTGTTAATAATTTTGAGAATTTAAAAAATCAGGCGAAATTTGCAGTAAGCTCGTTTTCGAGGATTGTCTAATTATTCAATAGGAAACTTAACTATGGCAGCTTCATTTTTGCCTTCTATCTTGGTTCCTCTGACTGGTCTAGTTTTTCCAGCAGTGACCATGGCGTTTTTGTTGTTATACATCGAACGCGATGATATCAGCTAATTAGTTGATTAACTTCCCACGTCTTCCTGGCGTGGGATTCGCGTTTAAATGATTTGGTATAAAACCGCATCTACTATATTCCAACTCATTCCTAGTAGACAAAGTATTCCCACTGCATACGCAAAAAATCGCCAAGGTTGCAAGCCGATCAGATACATCAAGGTATGAAGTATCCGCGCGACTGTGAAGGTAGAAAACAGCTAAATTGCAGCCCCAGGCGATGCTTCGGTTAGCACATAGGCTATTCCCAGACCAATAAATATGGGAATGTTCTCCAAGTCATTCAGCCAAGCTTTAGTCGCTCGTTGGACTTGTGGTAAATCCTCCTTGGCGGGCGGCTGATTGAATACTGCGGAGTCTTCTGGGTTGACAAACTCACGTCTGCTGATCCGATAAAATCCTTGATAAGCTGAAAGCGCAAACATTTTCAGAAATAGTGCGACAACGCACAACGAATACCAGTGAAGAGCGGTTCCCATAGTTCCAAGCATAGAGATTACCTGTTATTTGCTACTTACACGCTATCTTGCTTGAATGTAGTTACAGACAGATATCATCTAAAATTACAAACCGCCTGTCTCTCAGAAACAAGCGGTTTGTTAATGCTAATTTTTAAACAATTGCCAGAAAATAAAGACTCAATCGTCTTCGGCTCCAGCTATTTTTACATTGAAGAACCGACTCCAGAGTAGGCTCCGTAAAAGAAAATACCTACGACTGTAATTACACCTAAACCTGCGATTGTAGCGACAACCCACAGGGGAATTCTTCCACTTCCAGCAGACACAGCTTTTCTCCTCCCTTAATAACAAATCAACACTGATTCAATAAACAAAGATTTACAACAGTCATTCTCTGTTAGTTAAAGAAGTAACTGGAGAACAGAATTCCTAGAACAAAGACTAAAAGTAGTCCCAGGTATAGTGAAGTCCGGTTGAGTTCAACCGGTTGATTATTCGGATTGGGTGATCTATCCATAATTTTCTCCTAGCGTTGAATAAACTGCATTGCGGCGATCGCGCCTAAAAAGAAGACGGAGGGTACACCCAAAGTATGAATTGCCAGCCATCTCACCGTAAAAATGGGATAGGAAACTGGTTGATTTATGTCATTTCCGCTAGTCATGATCTCAAACTACTTTCCGATAAATTGTTCAACTTGCTGTTTAGCGCCAAAACGATCCTTCACAATCGGCACTTCCTGCCGTGTTTGTGTGTAGTATTCGTTGGGACGGGGTGTGCCGAAAGCATCATAAGCCAGTCCAGTGCTGACAAATAGCCATCCGGCAATAAATAATGCTGGAATGGTGATACTGTGAATAACCCAGTAACGAATGCTGGTAATAATGTCCGAAAACGGACGTTCTCCAGTGGTACCTGACATTTAGATTCCTACCTTCACAAAGAATGTTATTGTCTATTATCCTACAAAGTTTAGAAAGAGTTACAAGTTGCAACGACCTTCTCAGAAATCAGAGCGAATACTGAAGCCAATCATCCCACTAAGCTGCCTCTTGTGAGGAAGTTTTAGCAATATTTGGTTGGTATTTTAACAAAATGCCGCGATCGCCGATCACAAATCCCTGATCCGGATTGAAGAACACAACTTTGTACAAATTAGCTGCGACTCCTTCCACATCACGATCTTTTTCCCAAGTTTGACCACCGTCAGGGCTTAACAATAAATTACCGCTACCGCCACCTATCCAAAGTTCATTGGGAGTGCGATAAGCCAAATCAAGTAAACCCCAGCTAGTAGCCAACTCAGGATTTTGCGGTTCTTGCCACTCTTCAGGATTTGTGGGGTCGCTAAACTGCACCTGACCCCCTCGTGCGAGCAACCACAACTGCCCATTGTCAGCAAAACCCATATTTTCTAAGCGTCGAGAATTATTGCGGTTATGGGGTTCCCAAGTACTTTGTCCTGGTTCCCAAGTGGAATAGAAACTACCCTTAGCCGAAACAGCAACATATTTGCCATCAGGCGAGCGTTCCATATTCCGCACCACACCAACGGCTCCCTCTACCTGAGCTTTCCAATTGATCCCGCCGTCTTCAGTTCTATATATCGCTCCCACATCGGTAGCCATTTCCGCCGAATTCTCTCCCAAAGCATAAATAGCGATGGGATTACCAGGTAGCTTTTCGCTTAGAGCAATGCGTGTCCAAGAACTACCTTCATCAGTGGTATGCAACAGTAGTGAAGGTTCACCTAAAATCCAGCCTTCTTGACCAGAGAAACTTACTGAGTCAAAGCGAGACTTAAGATCATTCAGTGCCAATGTCAGGGGTTGCCAAGTATCACCACCATCATTTGTTTCCAAAAGGGTAGCATCGCTACCTACGAGAAAACCATGCTGAGGGTTATCAGTAAAGGCAATATCCAGCAGCTTCGAGTCTGTTGGCACAGAAATAATCGCCCAAGGGTTGGAGACGGTAGAGGGGACTTTGCTACAACCTATACACAAGAAAACTACTATCAACAAGGCAAATACTCTCTGCCAACTTTTCATAATACCCATTGAATGCATCAGTATTTTTGACTTTTTTCTAAATTTTTCATCTTAATGGCGATCGCTGCCCTCTAAACCTGTTAAAAAAGATAACGGGTCTTATTGTAAGCCGTAGAGACTGATAAAAAACAAGAATCCAAGAGCTAAAGCCCCAAAAATCAGGATATTTTTTTGCCCTGGTGTCAGCCGATTAACACCCAGACCATAACCAAGATTTTCTTTAAAACCCGATACCGTACCAGCAGGGCCAATATTGGCGAAAGCCGTCTTCTTGGCAGTACAGACTGGACAACGCCAAGTTATGGGCAGTTCAGCAAAGGGGGTTTCTGGATCAATATTATGGCTATCGTCTCCCTTCTCAGGTTCGTAAACATAACCACAGGCACGGCATTCATAACGGTCTAATGCCGGAGTTTCAACAGCTTGTTCGCTAGCTTGTTCGCTCATGGCTAAATCCTCACAGAGGAGAAATATTAAATATACGTTACAAATTAT
Source organism: Nodularia sp. LEGE 04288 (assembly GCF_963896525.1). Classification (NCBI taxonomy): domain Bacteria; kingdom Bacillati; phylum Cyanobacteriota; class Cyanophyceae; order Nostocales; family Nodulariaceae; genus Nodularia; species Nodularia sp. LEGE 04288. The sequence continues at coordinate 60,266 of NZ_CAWQOY010000077.1, read as the reverse complement.
GACATAACTGTGAGACTTTTCTATCACTAATCCCAAAGTTATCCTGGACGTAATTAGAAATTACACATTAAAAAAGCAGACCATACAAGCTTCTGGAGAATTTTCTTGATTTTACTGGCATCATCCTGTAGTAGCCAATTCGATCATCTAGAAAAATTATGCATATATTGACATAAACTAGTTATTATGGTTCAATTTCGTCGTCAAGCAAATAATTAGCCAAAAAATTTGTCTGTAATCAATAATTAGGCAGATTAAATCAAGGTCTATGTCACTGCAATAGTTAGCAGTAAGATTTGTTTAGTTTCTCCTAAACATTTTAATCAGCTTGCGTGAAAATTTACTCAACCAGGGGATGGCAATTTTATGACAAAGCCTCAGCTTTCTATCATTATCCCCATGAGGGGAGGTGTTCAAAACTCCTGGCTACAAGAACTGTTAAAAATCCGAGGTAATGCTGAATTTATTTTGGTTTATCCACCTCATGTCCCTTTTATACCGATTACTGAGCCTCGTTTACGCCAAATTACAAGTCCTTTGCAGGGAGAAGTCATTCAAAGAGTTACAGCTTTGCTAAATGCAGCAGGTGAATATGTTCTTTCCATTAACTGTGATGAGTATCTTCATCCGAATATTGTAGAAATTGCCGAAGATTATTTTAGTAACTTTCCTGATAGTTATTTTTTTAGATTAAAACAAGTAGATTTTCCCTTTGGTGAAGTACTCGTTGATCAGCCCTGGGCTTCCCTGAATAATATTAAAGATATCGAAATAAACAAACCTAATACAGAAAAAACGTACTCTCAATCAGAAAAGGAATATACGATGCGAGAGATTCCCATTGTTCCTTTAAATAATAAACCGGACTTTCTGGGATTTTTTACAGGACGTAAAGATCATTTAGGCGGCCATCAAGAAAACTTTGACAAAAAAGTCTGGAAAAATGAATTAGTTCAGGAAACGCTAAAAGGTATTGTCCCCACTTTTACTATCTTTGGTCCATTGAAATATATTCCCTTTTGGACAGCCGATAGATTAATGGGATTATCTGTACAGGCAAAATTTTTTGAGCCTGGGAAAATAGCAGGTCATTGGCTATCATCTCCAGAACAACTTCGCACTGAAAACAATCCTCCAAACTACCCCAGAAAAAATCGCCGTTACGTATTATCTGAGTTGTCAATACTCAGGCAATTCCCAGGTTTTGGTTATATCTGGAACTTGGTAGTATTTGATAAAGGAGGCATTTTTATGATTTGGTATCCTAGAGATACACTTAAAAGTCTTGCTGAAAAACTAGGTCTCAATAAACCTAATGTTTCCCAGTAAATAGCGATGAGACTTTGACCTCATGGAGAATAAGACCCACACACTACCATCAGTGTGTCTATTTCCACGATTTCAGAACAGCCTTAAAGATATAATGTAAAAGAACATTGTCCATGTATGTCAGTGAACAGCAAACAGCGAATACTATCTCTAGTTTAGTGAAAAGTTATCAAGTAATTAAACCGATAACTATTCGTTGTTCACTGACAACTGATCCCCTTACACCATAAGCGGTAGATATTCATTGTGTTTGTCCTCAGCGGTTACGAATACCTTCTAGGCTTCTTCATCATCTGTAGCCTAGTTCCTGCCCTTGCACTTTCAGCCTCCAAGCTCCTGCGACCCAGAGGTAACAGCCTAGAACGGCTCACTACATACGAATCTGGCATGGAACCAATTGGGGGAGCCTGGATTCAGTTCAATATTCGCTACTATATGTTTGCTCTCGTCTTCGTCGTCTTTGATGTGGAGACTGTATTCTTGTACCCTTGGGCAGTGGCCTTCCACCGTCTGGGGCTTTTGGCATTCATTGAAGCCTTAGTTTTCATTGCAATTCTTGTAGTTGCCCTAGTCTACGCATGGCGTAAAGGAGCGTTGGAATGGTCTTGAATTCAAATTTAACAACCTCAGACAAAGAGCAAATCATCAACCCGGTGGAACGTCCCGCCATCACTCAGGATTTATCAGAAAACGTTATCCTGACCACAGTTGACGACCTCTATAACTGGGCGAGGCTTTCGAGTTTGTGGCCTTTGTTGTTTGGTACAGCTTGCTGCTTTATTGAGTTTGCCGCTTTAATCGGCTCCCGGTTTGATTTTGACCGTTTCGGTCTCATTCCCCGTTCTAGCCCCCGTCAAGCCGATTTAATTATTACAGCAGGGACAATTACCATGAAGATGGCACCTCAATTGGTGCGTCTTTATGAACAAATGCCGGAACCAAAGTATGTGATCGCTATGGGTGCTTGTACAATCACTGGTGGGATGTTTAGCATGGATTCTCCCACGGCTGTACGTGGAGTTGATAAACTGATTCCTGTAGATGTTTACTTGCCTGGTTGTCCCCCCCGTCCAGAAGCGATTATCGACGCAATTATTAAATTGCGGAAAAAGATAGCTAATGATTCTATGCAGGAACGGGGTCAACTGAAGCAAACCCACCGTTTCTACAGTACAACTCACAATCTCAAGCCTACGGAGCAAATTTTAACTGGTAAATATTTGCAGTCAGAAACTCGCTACACACCACCGAAAGAATTGACAGAAGCGATTGGTCTGCCAGTTCCACCTGCGCTGCTGACAGCAAAGACACAAGAGAAGGAGCAAAACCGTGGCTGAAGAAGATTCCCAACCAGTACCAGCAGCAGAAGAGTCTCTGGTTAAAGCCGGACCGATTTCCCAATGGTTAACGGAAAATGGTTTTGATCATGAGTCTTTGGCACCTGATAAGCTTGGGGTAGAAATCATTAAGGTGGAGTCAGATTTCTTGCTCCCTATCTCTACCGCCCTTTATGCTTACGGGTTTAATTATCTTCAGTTTCAATCTGGGATTGACCTTGGCCCAGGAGAGGATTTGGTCAGTGTCTATCACTTGATTAAAGTCGGTGATGATGCTGTTAAACCTGAAGAAATTCGGGTGAAGGTGTTCTTACCTCGTGAAAATCCCAGCGTGCCTTCAGTTTACTGGATCTGGAAAACCGCAGACTGGCAAGAACGCGAAACTTACGATATGTTTGGCATTGTCTACGAAGGTCACCCGAATCTCAAGCGGATTTTGATGCCGGAAGATTGGGTGGGTTGGCCTTTGCGGAAGGATTATATCTCGCCTGATTTCTACGAGTTGCAAGATGCTTATTAGGTAGCGCTGAGTTTCAGCAGTGAGAATTTTGGTCAACTCACCTTAACCCCTTTCCGATATCGGAGAGGGGTAATGTTTTTTCAAGCCAAGGTTCGCTGAGGCAGAGTAATAAGAATAATGGTGGGTTACGCTGCGCTAACCCACCCTACAATTTTTGGGTAATTTATTTTTTGGGTTTTCCTTTATCCAATAATTTCAGGCTGTGGTTGTGGCAATAAACGCTTCACACTTTGCTGAACAAATCCTGGCAAAAAACCCATCTGCTGGTTGCGCTGAAAGACGTTTTGCAAAGTTTGCCGCAATTTCTCCAAATTTAAGGCTTTTCCCGAATCTAGGGCTATTTCCTGCTGTTCAAAATATTCCACTAAACTTAACCCGGCTACCCTGGTAAGATAAGCTGCACTGACACCCTGCACTACTCCACCAGCAACAAAGGTGACAGCGTTACTTTTCAAAACGATGCTCACAGCTTTTGTGGAAAGTTCCACTAAACCCAGTTTCAGCATCAAACTTCCCATTGTTCCGGCGACAGTTTGCGCTTGTTCCCAAGAAAACTTCTGCTGATAAATATTACCTAAATCCATGACCATCTGAGCATTAATTGCCGCAGTGGCGAGAATATCCAGCGCTGGGACTGGGTTGGCAAAGGCAGCAGCCGCAGTTATCCATTGATATTGTTCAATAATTGGGGTGGTGCGATCGCGTCTAGTTTCATTTAGCCAGTTTTTCGCTTCGGCTTTCAACACTTTGGCTGTTCTCAAAGTAGTTGTCCACACCAGTTGCTGTCCTTGCTGTGCCAGAACTTCAGTTAATTTGTGTGTTAACTGCTGGATATCTGGTGCTGGTTGTTCCATCCATTCGTGGACATCACCATCAGCTTCATGCTTCCGGACTTTAATCGCAATGGGAGAAGCCGCCGTTGCAACTACATTTTCCGGGATTCGCTGTTTTAATGACAGCAAAACACTAGCACGTTCATCGGCTAAATACTGGTCTTGTTTGTTGAAAATTAAAATAGCAGGCTGATTTGCGGCTTTTAATTGCTGTAAGCTTTGAAATTCCGAGTCTGTCAAATCACCGTTGGTCAGGAACAGAACAAAATCAGATTCTTGAACTACTGCTAAAACAGCTGCATCTGAATTGTCAGCCGATTCTCGAAACAAAGGTGGTGTTTCCCAAAAACTGACTTTTGGCTGTGGTTTTTGCCAAATGCTAGATTCCAGGACTTGAATTAAAGTGCTTTTACCCACAGATTTACCACCAGTCACAGCCAATTTAATTTCTTGCCTGTCTAATTCCAGCAGCAATTGGGCAACTTGTGATTGTAATGTCTCTAAGGCTATGTGGTTTTCTGCTTCTATTGCCAGTTGGTTAATTACGGTTTGAGTTGTAGCGATCGCACTTTCCACCATTGCTCGATCTACAACAATACCATCTAGCTGCTCTAAACTATCTTTCGGGCGATTTTTCTGGAATAACCACAAACCACCACCCACAGCCAAGGCACTAAATAAACCAAATTCACTCAGCTGCACTATGGAATCATGCCAGCTTTGTAATATCCACAGGGAAAAGGATAGTCCCAATCCTCCCACCAAAATCGGTCGCTGCAACTTCACAACCATGATTCTCCGCGCTTTTTGTCAAGTTCCTCTTTTAGAATAGATCAAAATAAAACAAAACCCCGAACTTTTAACAGTTCAGGGTTTTATCTGATCTTTTATTTGGTGGCGGGAAGTGGATTTGAACCACTGACCTTCGGGTTATGAGCCCGACGAGCTACCAGACTGCTCTATCCCGCGTCGTCGCCTCTTGACTTCTATAGTATAACCACAAAGTCACAAATTTGGCAACTATAAAAGTGATAATTCTCCAATTACTTCTAAACGCTTGTATTTTCCCAAGGTCATAAACTGCTCACAGAGGCTGTCGGCGGCGCTGGGACTAATCCAACCCATCTGTTGGAGCAAGTGGATCGCCACGGCATATTTTGCGCGTTTGGCTCCATCCATGACTTTAATCGTCAATCCCATACCTTCACCGAGTCGGCCAATACATTGCACTCCTTCGGCACCAGATTTACTTACGAGTTCCCCTGGAGCTAAACGCATCAGTTCTGTGTCAAATTCCCCAACTCCTGCCACCATAGCTGCATGATGAGTCATGGCACGGACAATCCGCTCCATATCCACATTGGTACTAGAGGCTAAGAGCGCATACAAAGATGCCATTTGACTGATTTGCATCAGATAAGTGGGTGCGCCGCAGTCGTCGTGAGCGCTGAGAAATTCCTCGGCGGGCATTCGCAATAATTCTGCGACTTTGCCCAAAATCAACTGCTGTACTGGATGCTTGCGATCCAAGTAGTTGTTTAAAGGCCAATGTCGTTGTTGACAAACAGCTAACATTCCGGCGTGTTTACCAGAGCAATTATATTCCAGGGGGCTTTTTTTCCCTTCTGGAATCGGACATTGGAGTGCGGTCGGGTCAAGGTCAGCCCGCCAAAGAATATTAAATGCTTGTCTTACCTGTTCGATTGTGCCTTTGTGGGAACTGGTAATAATGGCTAAATCGCGATCGCTCAGATGATAGCGTTCCAGTGTGCCTGTGGTGGTGACAGCCAGTGCCTGAAATGGTTTAAGTGCTGAACGCACAAATGCCGCAGTTTCAGAGTTGCCGGCAACGGATAGCACCCGTCCTCGTTCGTCGCAGACAACAGCCTGGACTATATGCCTGGATTCAATAATTCCTTGCCGCAACAAGCGGACTTCTAGGGCTGTGGCTTGAGTTCGTTTTCCCATTGTCATGGGTTAATATTTATTACCTTTTTTTATTAATTTAATTTCTAGTCATTGGGAATTAGTAGCTGATCACTAATCGCCAATGACTAATGACGATTTACGACAATTGCCAAACTATAGTACCAATAAGAAACATTCCCGCCAAGCCAGCAGAGGTAAATTTTAACCTCTGGAGAATCGGTTTGATTTCGTATGACACAATCAGGCGATCGCGCGCGATCACTTCCTGCGGTTTCGTCCACGTTTGACCGTCGTACCACCCTGACTCTTCATAAAATACGGTGGGATTGTAGAGGCGATCGCGTACATATAGCCAGCCCAAGAACAACCGTACTAGTACCAAAATTACCCCTACACTCGCGACCGCTGCACCACAGAGGGTAAAGTGGACGAGTTGCTTGTGTGGGGGAAAACTAGCTGCTGCTATGGGACCCGCTACCAGCCACGACAAACTCCAAATCCAAAGCATTTTTGTGATGTACTCTCGCCAATTTAAGATGCAATCACAAAATAGCCAGGATGTTTTTAACTCTTCGTATTCATTGAGCGGTTGTTGGTCTGTCGGAACTGGACAATGGTCAACCGAAGGCCTGATCATTTTGGCTTACCCCCGCCCTCATCAGAATTTGCCAGAGAAATGCGTTCTGCATGAACCCAGAATGCTTCTAAATTATAAAATTCTCTTTCTGTTGGCATCATGATGTGAACAATCACTTCGCCATAATCTAGCAGTACCCAACTACCATCGGCTTTTCCTTCGGTTTGAAAGGGTCGTCGTTGCCAATCTATTTGTACCTTAGCTTCAATTGATTCGGCGATCGCCCTGACTTGCACCCTAGAGTAGCCGGTCATGATCACAAAGTAATCTGCCAGATAAGATACATCTGCTACCCTCAGCACTAAGATGTCATCCGCTTTGCGGTCTGAAGCTGCTTCGGCTACAGTCAAAGCTAAATAATCACTCACCTCTTTGGTTTTAGCCTCTAGTCCTCTGAGTGCATTTTTGATCTCCGAGACAGACTGTAATGGGAAATTTCCTTGGAAATAATCAGACATTAAACCTCAGGTGTTTTATCCCTTGTGTGACAATTTTCCCCAATCACTGGCTTGCAAACCCAAAAATTGAATCGCAAGTGTATGTGTTGGTTTTTTTGAATACTAACAAAAAAACAGCTGTCTATGGGGTGGGATCAAAAGTAATAACGGATAATATATTTGCTGAGACATTCCTCTATCCCAGCCGCCTCATCCTAAATATTCATATTTGAGACTCTCCGGCCTCAAGGCTAGGAGATGCTGAAGACTTATCAGTCTGATGATTCCACAGATAATTTTGGAGAACAGTAGCATTCAGGACCTATTGGTCATACTTCCTGCTTTGTCACTACTTGAGACTCCATTCCTTGACGATTTGCGATCACTGAATAAAATAAATCTTCATATTGATTTAAGGCTTGCTCAAAGGCATACTGCTCCATAGCATAATGACGACTATGAACACCTAAATCTTTGACTTTTTCGGGGTGCTTGTACAAGTCTAAAATAGCTGCTGATAAAGCATTAGAGTCTTCTGGACTCACAATAACTCCCCCACCACTTTGTCTGACAGCTTTTGCGGCTGTGCCATTTTCGGGTACAGATGCAACCAATGCCCGACCACTGGCAAGTAGCAATTGAATTTTCGATGGCATATTGAAAGACACCACATTTTTCTTCTGCACTACCAAACCAACATCTGCTGCTGCTAACATTTCTGGCAACTGTTTGCGCGGTTGAAGTGGCAACAGCAAGACGTTATCTGCGCCGCAGTTTAAACAATACTTTTGTAATCGCTGCAAACCTTTAGCTTCACCCACAATCACAAAGGCGATATCTGGAACGTGGCGCAATTCAGAAGCTGCTTTCACAACTGTTTCTAAGCCTTGTGTCAGTCCAATGTTCCCAGAATATAGCACGACAAATTTGCCATTCAGATTATGTGCCGCCCGAAAAGGATTATTTTTTTTGGCAGAGGGGCGAATAAAATTCACATCAACCCAGTTAGGAATTTGCTCGATTTTCTCAGGTGCTACACCCTTAGATATCAAATTTTCGACAAATCCATCGGCAATCACGCTAATTTTTGAGGCTGTGTGATAAGCAAATTTTTCTAATGCGGCAAATATTTTGATCAGTAATTTATTAGTGACCACAAAACTAGCATCGAACAATATTCGATCTAAGAGTTTGGGTTGTGGACGAATCCATATATAACTGCGTTGGATTTGAACATTGTTTTTGTATTCATTCAAATACCACTTACCCTGGTAATCCTTGTAAACTTGACGTTCAGGATAGTTGGGCATAGCGGTGATCACGCGCACTTGATGCCCACGCTTGGCCAGTCCCTCGGCTAATTCTGTCATCAGTGGGGCGATGCCAATTGGTTCTGGATAGTAGTTATAGGAGTAAATTAAAATACGCATAAAAATTTATTCAGAAGTCTCCTGGGTCTTGCGGTTAATGAGAATACTCGTGGGAAATAGTAATTTTCTCACTTTGATGCTGCTATATTTAATTCTCTCTTCAGAGTTTCTCTAATAACAGGGGTTTTCATTGAAGATTCAGTAAATTTTGTATCAGCTACTTAAGTACCATCAATAGTTGTGTTTTTTGTTGCTTCAGACCTGGTATAGAATGTATGCTTTCGCTGTTTGTGGCAGTTTTTGTCTAAGTATTATACTTGCTAATGATGTGTCAAATACATTTTGAGCAATAATTCACAGAAATTTATGAGGAGTATAAAAATATAGTGTATGCTTTTAACCTGATTTTTATTGCTATGTTGAACATCCAAAAAATTTCTGTTAATGAAGGAGTTACGAACATTCTTGCTCTAAGGTCTGGAAATTGCATAGGTAAATTTTAGAATCAGTAAGTATATACGTATAATTTTAGTTAAGTTGGCATAAATTTACGACTTGATCTGAAGTATAATAAGTCCTGCGGCGAGACTAGGGCTGTTTTTATTAATGGTGTATTTTCCTCGGTTGCAGGATAGATGGCAAAAAGCTATGAAGTTTTTGTAAACAATACGGATGGCGTTAAACAAAGCTGCGGCGATCGCTTTTAGCGGGCGCTCCGCGCCATCGCCGCAGGCGGGGCTTAGTCCATCGCTCCACAGAGATCCACGGCAATACCACCACGATCATGAGTTGCAATTGCCAAGGGGAAGTTTTCCCAAGGAGTGAGGCAAATCATCACTGAAATAGCTATACTGCAAAGTGATACCCTCACTATATACTGAAGTTTTCTAGGGCTGGATTTTATGACATCCTATGCAACCTCCTTTGCCAAGGCGGAAATGAGTGAACTCCGGCGGTTAAAAGGCTTATTACCGCCAGAATTGCAGAGCTGGGTCACGGTTGAAGGTACGACCGAGGTTAATCCACCTATGATCCGTTGCGAAGAAATTGGTAAAGACCAAGTAGAAATTCAAATTGACTTGGTGAAATGGGATGCTCTGGCAATGGATCAGCGTAATCTGCTGTTCTGGCATGAAGTTGCTCGCATTCAAAATGATACTATTCCCAAAGATGGCTGGGAAATGGCAGCATTGGCCATTGGTTTAGGTGGTGCTGTCGGCGAATTGTGGGTACAGGATGGATTATTGCTGGTATTAGCTTTGGCTTTATGTGGTGTTTCTGGTTGGCGATTGTATCAAAAGAATAATGGAGAAAAGCAAATCAGAGAATTGCTAGTGGCTGATGAGAAAGCGATCGCTCTCGCAACTCGCTTTGGTTATAGTCTCCCTAACGCCTATAAGAGTCTGGGTAGTGCCTTAAAAACTATGATTGATAATACACCTAGCAAACGCCAACGGTCTCGCTACGAAGCACGACTTTCTGCCCTGAAACGCAGTGCCAACAAAGCCAAAGCTAAATCTAGAACTACAGATGAAACTGGACTGTAGAATGCACTCAGTCGGTGGGGTGGGTATTTGCCACCCCCAAAAAATATTTAATTACTTTTAAACAAGTTGAGACTGTCGCTTCAGCTAGAAAGCGCTAAATCCTCGGAAAATTAGTCCAGAACTCGCTATTGGTTCTGGAAATTTTGTGGTTTCTACAAAGCCTTGCCACTGATCACCACTGGCTCAAAAGGAGTCAAGATAGGTAGGAATCAAAGGTGAAAGTCTTGTTGATTACAGTTGATTTAACATTTTATGAGTTTGAGGTATGACTCGCACCTGTGGAACAAACTGCTTCATTAAAGCTTGCCACATCAAGACTTGTTCGGGCGCAGGTGCGAGTACAGGTGTTTCAGTCAGTTGTTGAGAGGCTGGTAAAGGTGTCACAGGTTGTAAAAAAACGGGGATATCTGGGCTGATATCTGCCACCATTACTGCTGCACGTTCCAACTCGGCGGGATCTGTATGGTCAGAAATAATTATCTTGACAAAAACTTCTAAACGTGCTTCTAAACATAATTGTAAAAAGTTTGTATGTTCTTGCCAGAGGCTTTCACCACTCACACTAGGTAGTTTTAAATCCATGCCCACAGAGTCGAGATAGGGTAAAATCATTGCCAGCTGTTCTGGGCGATGTCCGCCGGATTCTAGATATATGGGTAAGTTGGTAAGCGATCGCACTTGGGGCAGAAATTCCTTTAAGAAAGCTGCATGAAGAAGGGGTTCGCCGCCAGTTAAGCTAATGCTATCGTGTAGACAAGGTAGATTTTGCCTTTCAACCCATTGGATTAAGATGGGTAGTGGGACAGGATTAGAGTGGATTTCAAAGTCGCGCAATCCAGGCGATCGCTCTATCCGACAAGTAGCCGGTGCATCCCAAGTGTGGGCGCTATCGCAAAAGTGGCAGCGCAAGTCACAAAAGGCGAAACGAATAAAAAGTTGACGTGTCCCGACATTCAGTCCTTCCCCTTGAATAGCAGAAAAGACCTCAATCAGGCGTGCTGTAGGTTGAACCGTAGTTTTAACAGTCATGGGATAGTAGCAACGCGATCGCGCTGCCTCGGCACAAAAAAGGGGGTATTTTTTTACTTCTTGTTCTATTGTGAATCGTCGCTGGCAATCTCCGCTCCTATCCTCAATAACTAACTATTAGTGTTTATGCCTACTCAGGAACTGTCACCTCAGTCAGAAGTTAAGTAAATTCCCAGAATAAAATAATTTTTTGCAGTTTAAATTCACATGGCAACGAAAGTGCAGAGCTTCATGACTAGCCAACCCATACAGGAAGACTTTCCAGTCACTTCCTTCCAGGAAACTGTAATAGTACAGGTATCAGCCCGCTTAAGCGTGCTTGAGGCAGTAAGTTTTAAGCAGACCTGCCAAGATTTAACTCAAGAAAATACACCTCCCAAGCAAATTATTATTGATTTTCACCAAACTACTTTTATGGATAGTAGTGGTTTGGGTTCCCTGGTAAGTAATTTTAAAAATGCCCAGGAAAAAGGCATTGCCTTGATTTTGCGGAATGTTACCCCTCAAGTGATGGCAGTGCTAAACCTTACAGGATTAGATGAAGTTTTCCCTATTGAGTCTAGCAGCGAAAGGTCGCCAAGAGAAACTAACAAACCTATAGATATCCAAAAAAGTAATTCTCGCAAAGTAGAGCAACTACCAACCACTCATTCCTCTGTAGCATCTTGGATGAAACGGTTGATAGACATTGTGGGCGCAATCGTAGGTTTGGTAATTACAGGATTTTTATTGATTCCCATTGTGGTGGCTATCCAAATTGATGATCCTGGTCCCATTTTCTTTGGTCAAATTCGCTGTGGTTGGATGGGAAAACGGTTTAAGATTTGGAAATTTCGTTCTATGTGTGTCGATGCAGAAGCGAAAAAATCCCAAGTAAAAAATCAAGTCCAAGGTGCTTTTTTCAAGAACGAAAAAGATCCCAGAGTGACCAGGGTAGGGCGGTTTTTGCGCCGAACCAGCTTGGATGAATTACCACAATTTTGGAACGTCCTCAAAGGAGATATGAGCTTAGTGGGTACTAGACCACCCACCCCTGATGAAGTCGAACGCTATGAAGTACCGGAATGGCAACGTTTAGACGTTAAACCCGGTATGACTGGAGAATGGCAAGTCAATGGCCGGTCTAAGGTACGCTGTTTTGAAGATGTAATTCGCCTAGATTTGGAGTATCAAAAAAATTGGAGTTTACTATATGATTTGAAATTAATTTGCAAAACTGTAGCAATTCTATTTCATAAAAATAGTGGTGCTGTTTAGTTCATTAGTTTAATTTCTAATTTGTTAGTACACTGCCGTCTAATTTTATCTTTGGCAATGCCTAAGCTTTCTATAAGTTTGGGTATTGCTTTTTTAGGCTTAATTTATGAAGGCATTATTGTGAAAACAAAAGCACTAAAATTATAACATTTATTAGTCATAATGATATTTACAGGACAAAATAATTAATAAATTTGCTTCTACTTTGTAAACTAATCGATGTTCATCTGAAATACGCCTTGACCAGTAACCTTGTAGTTTATATTTCAAAGCTTCTGGCTTGCCTATTCCTGAAAAAGCATCTCTTTGTATATATTTAATTAATCCCAATATTTTTTTAGAAGTTATTTTATCTTATGAAGTAATCCTAAATGTTTCTTAATTTTCCCCAATTCGAGCTTATTAATAGCACCATAATATAATTCAGCTTGAGTAATGGCACTAACAGCTAATTGATTTATCCCAATACAACGAAGCTCATAGATAACCCTAGAGTCATTCTTATAAAACTCTATAAGAATATTTGTATCACATAAAATCATTTAACATTTTCTCGCCATGCTTCTTGACGAATCGACTCAATAGTAACATTTCTATTTTCCCACAGCCCCGCCAAAGAAAAAAAATCTGGCTCATCATCAGATATAGTCGCCTTATCTTCCATTACTTCTACAGAGTTAACAAAATCTAAACTAGAAAGAATCTTCGATAGCATCTCTGCTTTTTCCTTATCAGCCACTCGGACTATTAATTGTTCCATAGCATAATGACTCTTAATATTCATCTTTTCTTTAGTTTAACTATATCTGATTGGTCTGATATTTGAGCGATGCCTTTGGCAAGCGTAGCGATCGCACTTTTTAACGTTCGCGTAGCGCATACCACAGAGGCGTAGACAACAAAAAGAAAGGCGCTAGTTTAGTAGAGATATTAGAACTTTAATTGGGAATACTGAGTAAAGTGCGTATATTTGCGGCTTTTATCGACAAAGCAGCTTTTCACGGGACATCGCGCTGCTGAGGGTTTACCAACGAATAAAAAATTATGAGTTTAGCACTTACAGTAACTTTTGCGCTTGCAGATTGGATTGCGAAAGGCTTGGCGGATGGAACTTTTGAAAGAGTCGGCGGTGTAATTCGAGAAGTAGGGAACAAACAAGTCGTCACCTGGTTACGTGAATATGGATCAAATAGTTCTCTAGTACCAACGTCGAGTGGTTCGCCTCAGAATTTACTAAACCTTGTAGTTTCAGGGGCAAATCTGCTGACTTCAGGAGCTAATACTGCTGTGACTACAAAAGGATTTGCTGATGTCAACCAGCGTTTGGGGGGAGTTGAACAAGCAAGTTTGGGAAATCTCGCTGTCTCAGGTGCTGGCTTGGTAGCAGGAGTTGCTAATGCAGCTATTTCAGGAAAAGGATTCGCTGATGTTAATGGGCGTTTAGGTAGTATTGAAACTCAAATAGGGGATATTGGACAGAATATACTGCGAAATCAAGGAATTTTGCAGATAACTACTGCTGCGAGTGTACTTAATCTTGGTGTCTCAGTGATGGGTTTTGCCGTCATTGCACAACGTCTCCAGGAAATAGAACAACAACTAAAACAAGCACAAGAACTATTAAATAAAATTAATCGCAAAATAGACCTTAGTTTCTATGCTAACTTCCATGCTGGAATCGAATTAGCAGTTAATGCCTTCACTATGACTAAACCTGAAAATCGTAGAAGTAGCGCCCTCCAAGCGATTAACCGATTTTTAGAAGCGGAACATATTTACAAAGATTTGACAGTTAATGAACTTTCCCAGAAAAGCCCAATGATTGACAAATATATCATGACGTTATGTTTAGCGTATATAGCAGAAGCACGTTGTCATTTAGAACTAAAAGAACATGAAACAGCAATTCGTCGTTTTCAGGAAGGGACAAAATTTATTAGATTGCTGCTCAATAAATATATTGAAATCATGCTTACTTCTAATCCAGCAGCATATTTACATCCTCAGTTTAAAGGTCAGATTGATTTGCGTAAACTAACCAAAATTTACCAATGGATTGATCCGAATTTCAATGAAAATACAGTTTTTGAGATGCACCGAGAGAATATATTAAAACTGGCTCAAAATCATGATGAGTGGCTCTCATCCCTTCCATCAGCAATTGTAGATCGTAGTGAAATTAAATGGGGATTATTTGGAGGTAATCCAACTCCATTAACAGGGAGATTTGAAAAAGAAGCTTACAAACGTCTTCCCCAAGTATTTGAAATAATGGAATCGATGATTGAAACCAGTCGTCGATTTGAATCTTTCCAGACAGAAATACAAGCCTTATCCCAACTAGGAATCAGCTTCCATGACTGGCTTAAATTAACTCCATCTACAGAAATTAAACCAGACGGTGCAGAATTAATGTACATCATTCCCTCTCAACCCCTAAGCTTACAATCTGCTATTTGAATTAATTTCCCTCTCTTCCTCTGCGTCCTCTGCGCCTCTGCGGTTAGTAAAAAAGGCGAACATTGGTTCGCCTAATCATCATAGTGTTATGGTGTTCATTGATTCAAGCCCAAACTTTAAATCTTCGCTTCTTCCTTCACCAACTTATCCCAACCCATATCCTGCAAATTATTATTCCGACGTAACGGACGAGTCACCAATTCCAGAATGTCACGGGTATTAGTAAAACCGTGAATTTGAGCAAAAGTGAACTCCACAGACCACTTCGTATTAATACCGCGTGCTTCCAATGGATTAGCATGAGCCATACCAGTAATTACCAAATCTGGCTTCGATGCATAAATCCGTTGCAGTTGATTGTAATTATCCGGCTTCTCCACAATTCTGGGTAGAGGTACACCCATCTCCTGACAAGTCTTTTCTAACAGCGCCAACTCAGCAGCTTGATAGCGCTTATCCATGTAGGGAATGCCGATTTCTTGAACTGTCATCCCACAGCGTACCAAGAACCGCGCTTGGGAGATTTCCAGCAAGTTATCACCCATGAAGAAGACAGACTTACCGCGAATCAGTTTGACGTAATCTTCCACACTTTCCCAAATTTGCGCCTCACGCTCATCCAAACCTTTGGGAGTAATACCGAACACAGAGCAGATTTTCTCTACCCAGGCGCGAGTCCCATCAGGGCCAATGGGGAAAGGTGCGCCAATCAGTTTACACTTGCGGCGACGCATTAAAGTAGTCGCAGTCCGACTGAGGAAAGGATTGACACCAGCGACATAATACCCTTCTTCAATGACTGGCAATTCAGTGAAGCGCTTTGCAGGTAGCCAGCCGGAAACTCTAATTCCTTGTTTCTTCAGTTCTAAAGTTAACTGTGTCACAACAGGATCAGGAAGAGAACCGAAGAGAACTAGAGGTGGATGATCCACATACTCAGATTCATCTTTGATAACTTCTTCTTTCTTTTTGCCGAAATTCAGCAGCTTTTGAATAGCATTGCGATCGCTCTTTTCCGTTTCTGTTTCCGCCGCCGGAGCATGAGTAGGACAACGATGAGCCATTGCAGCCAACACAGTGTCTTCCCCCTGGGTAAAGGCGTAATCTAGACCATTTGCACGGGCGACAACGATAGGAATCCCAATATCTGATTCTAACTTCGGTGCTAGACCTTCCAAATCAGTTTTAATAATTTCTGTAGTGCAAGTACCAATCCAGACAATCACACTAGGGTTGCGATCGCGTTTAATTTGCAAACACAACCGCTTCAACTCTTCATAATCATTCAGCTGTGCCGAAATATCTCCCTCTTCCAACTCTGCCATTGCATAGCGAGGTTCAGCAAAAATCATTACCCCCATCGCGTTTTGCAGGAAATACCCACAAGTCTTCGTACCAATTACCAAAAAGAAGCTATCTTCGATTTTTTGGTATAACCACGCTACACAGCTGATTGGGCAGAAGGTGTGGTAATTCCCAGTTTCACACTCAAAGTTTAAAGCTTCTGGTTGTTGAGCGACAGTCATTTTAATTTTTCTCCCCTTGATATTTAATAGCAGGTGAATATAGGGCAGGTATGAGGGGGAGATGATCTTTCCCCCTGAATACCGTAGTTTGTGGCATATAGTGCCAGTTAGCAGTCCCTATATTCAACAGGAACGGCAATAATTAAGCATTGGGGAAGAGACGGGCAATTTCTGATTCATCAAAAACTCCTGATGGCAGTTCTTCCCCTAATAAATCGTTATTTTCTTCTCTCTTGTGCAGTGCTGTTTCCTCACTCCAGACATCTGACAATACGTCTCTAAAGGCGTTCTCGTCTGATGTATTCAGATCATCTAGCATTTGATCATCCAGCATTCCTTCAGACCCAGTGGGTGCATCAAAAGAAATCTCACCAAAATCATCTACTTCCGTACCTAGTCCTTCACTGAACTCATCACCCAGATCATTTTCGCTGGACTGGGCTTCGCCGACTACTAGACTTTGCAGATCAGAATCCATCTCAAAGCCATTGGAATAAGACATAGCCAGAGCTTCATCTTCAGTGTTTTCATCCACAGTCACAGCTGACTCGTAGTGATTGATCTCTTCTGCTGCTGCTATTTCGGCTGGAGGAATAAAACGGTTACCCAGAGCAATATCTGGGTCAAAATGCAAATCCAGCACTTCAATCAGGGTATCAGCGTCAGGATTCAGCCGGGAAAAGGGCATCATTAACTGTGCCAGTTTTGGTTCTAGCGCATTGACAACGCCCAGGATGAGGTATGAAGGTGGTCGTTTTCCGCCATCAGGAGTGTAAACCGACTCTGCTGTCATGTGCAGGGTAATCCATTCCCGGTTGGCCTGAAAGAATTGCAACCACTTCTGTCTTATTGAATCTGTAAAGCTATTAAAGAAAGCCATATTTTTCCTCATCCTGAATATTGATGTTGTTATACAATCATCAAGTCTAGTGCCTCTTCGGATTTAGGAACCTGGGGTTTACCCGGATTTAGATAAAAATCAGACAACAAAGAGAATAATTCCCGGTCTGGAGTATCGTTTGGTACCACACCCTCTGGACGCGCCAGAATTTGGTCAGCAATATTGAGGTAATAATCGCAAACGTAGTTCAGAGAAGGGTCTTGTTCTGCCATTTCAAACAAAGTTTTACCCTTGACACGGGAAACACGGATGTCTTCAATTAAAGGTAAGACTTCCAGAACTGGCATAGGAACAGTTTCTATATATTTATCTATCAAGTCCCGCTTGGACGTGCGGTTGCCAATTAAACCAGCTAAACGCAGTGGGTGAGTTCGGGCTTTTTCACGTACTGATGCCGCAATCCGATTAGCTGCAAACAAGGCATCAAAGCCATTGTCAGTCACAATCATGCAATAATCAGCATAGTTGAGTGGGGCGGCGAAACCACCACAAACAACGTCACCTAGCACATCAAACAAAATAATATCGTACTCATCAAAAGCGTTGAGTTCTTTCAGTAATTTTACGGTTTCGCCTACTACGTAGCCCCCACATCCTGCACCCGCTGGTGGTCCACCGGCTTCTACGCAATCTACACCGCCATAGCCTTTATAAATTACATCTTCTGGCCAAACATCTTCGTAGTGGTAGTCCTTTTCTTGGAGGGTGTCGATAATAGTGGGAATCAAAAACCCTGTGAGAGTAAAGGTACTGTCGTGTTTGGGGTCACAACCGATTTGCAGAACTTTCTTGCCGCGTTTGGCTAGGGCGACGGATATATTACAGCTAGTTGTGGATTTACCAATACCACCTTTTCCGTAAACTGCTAGTTTCACTGTTGTTTGCCTCTAATAATTTGTTGTCAAACTCGTGGCTCAAGCTTTTGCCTTCACCTAGCCGCGGATAGCGATGTTTGAGCTGTGTGATTGTCATTATTGTCGAAATTACACAGAAAAGAAAGGGGTGGTAAATATGAAAAACGAAACTATTGATTTTCTTAAGGATTATCAAAGATTAATTTCGAGTTTTAGCTACATAGAATCCCGTTATTTAGTTAAATAAATTCACAAAATAAATTTTTTATTAACTTATTTAGTAAATTAGTTACAAAAGACAAAAAAATCTATGTACTTTTGTATATAGTTTTTATTGATTTAAACTAGCTTCAAGCAAGCTGAACGCCAGAAAAATGGGCTAATTTTGCAAATTTAAGAGACAAATTCGCTATCCACTGCTAAAAATACGACTGTAATTTGCCATAGACAGGTATATTGTCCAACGCAAGTCACCACCAAGACTATCTGAGTTATACTTTTGAGTCCTGATAAATTTGTTTGTAATAAATTATTAATTTTCCAAAATTGCCTTATATTTCAGATTCTAGTGCCGCAAATTCCTGTAGCGATTGCCAGCCAGCTTGCCACTGAGAGTTATCTTGTAACAATTTAGCATTTAACCAAAAGCGGACACTAGGGTCACAAGCAGCCACCATTTCGGCATACACCCACTTACTCTGATTTTTCCGGTTGACCACTTGGAAGTGCCGCCAGCCGTCTATTTTTGTCTGTGTTGTCCATTTAGAACCAACTAGGTGAGGAAATTTTTGTTTTTTAGGCATTGATCATCAGAAGTAGTCATTTTTCCGCGGGGGGAGTGTCACACCAATTGTAATTTATCTGAATCACTCGGTTTTGCATGGCTTGGATAAATAAATCTGTTGGTAGTGCTTCTTCCACAGGTGAAACACCTGGTTTTTTCAGTTTGTTCTCTAATAAAAGTTGGGCAATGCTACCTGTCCCACAGCCAGCAGCTACGGCTGTATTTTCATGCACTAGAGTGGAACAATAAACGGCTATTTCACCATTTTTTTTACCTATAACTTCTGAACGCACCGCTACCCCAATTCCACTGAAATTATTGGTGAAATCTGTCATCAAATGACTGACGCGCGACAAAAATTCAATCATGTAACGACGCTGCATTAACCATTTAGGAAATATATGCGCGGTCATCCAAGTGAGGTGATTATAAAAGTCAGGAATAGAACCAAATTTGGTAACTACAGTTTTAACTGATGGAAAGGCGTGGGGCATAGTAAAGGTTTCTGGCATATCAAACCAGTAAACGCCACTGCGTCCATAGGGAGAGGGAAAATCAACGACTTCTCTTTGACTATAAGGCTGGATTTTTTGCCATTTGTTATCTATCCAAGCTTCAAAAGGATATTGCAGTCCTAAAAAAGTTGTCCGCATCACTGTAATTCCCGCACCACCAGAACCAGAGACTAAATAACTTAAATGTATTTTTTCTGGCTGATCAAATTGTTCGACACACTGACGCGCCATGCTGTTAGAAATTCCGGGGAAAATTCCAGTATTAATAATTGCTGTCACGCCAGCAGCAACAGCTTGTTCGTGATAATTTAGAGCCTTGTTAGTATAAGAACGATGGTCACTGACATCTATGTAGTTAACGCCTTGTTCGATACAAATTTTGAGAACATTAGCATCTCGGTAGTGAAATGGCCCGGCACAATGGATAACTAAATTGGAATTAGCGATCGCTTTTCTCAATTTATCCACTTCTGCCAAGTCCAACACCAAAAACTCCACATTCTTCCCCAAAGACAAGCTGACGCTGCTTGATGTCTCTGGCGAACGTCCTGTAATGGTAATTTGTGCCTGTGTGTGGGTGGCTAAATCCGCTGCAACATTGCTACCGATCCGCCCTCTTCCACCAAGTATCAAAATGCGGTCTGTCATTACTCCAGTATAGGCAACACCAACTCTTATTTGAGCAGCTTTTTGTCCTATTTGTCATCGGTTACAAGTATGACTCGCCGAAAAACCACAGCAAAAAGTAGTTTTTGAAGTGAATGGGCTGAATTTTTCGGTAAATTTAGGAGATTTTCTAATTAAACTGATATATTTTACCGAAGAATTTTTGTGCGTGTTCGTAACTTATTTAGGATTGCAATAGTCCAGCTCTTTATTTTTATAAAATAATTATATTTATTTGCATAAATAAAGTTAAATCATCAAACATATTGGTATTTTTCATTACTTTGATGTTTAACATCATCTTATTCTTTAGACAGACGTTTGGGAAATTTAACAGAATTAATCTTGAAAAATAAATGCACAAACCAAATTCAGTGTTTCTGACTGAATAAGAGTTAATTACAGTTAAAAATTCTGCGGGATTTTGTGCAATTTATATCAAATTCCTTGACAATCTAAAAGATTGGCTGCTGTAATCTCAGGAAATACCAATGAAAGTCAACAAGAATACAAGTTTTTTCAAAATACTTGCTAGCCTTGTGGGAATCGCTAGTGTGAGTGCTTTGATCAGTGTCCCAGCATTCGCATTAACCAATTTAACTAGGTCTACAACTGGTACTATAAACTCCCAAGTACCACCCACCGATGGGGAAACCGAAACCCCACCAGTTGGTACTGATACCCCGCCAGTTGATACTGATACCCCACCAGTTGATACTGATACCCCGCCAGTTGATACTGATACCCCGCCAGGTGAGCCAGTTCCTGGACAATAGTAATAGTAAAGTATTCAGAGCCGCAGTATGTATTTGCTATAGCGGTATGCACTTGAATGGAGTACATTATAGTCCCCTCATCGCTTGCGGGTGGGGTTCTTGTATCTCACTCAACCGAGAACCGCTATATTTGAGTTTATTAGTATATGCTGTGGCTCCTAAACAAGAGTTTTTTGCCTCAAATCATGGGTCTGACTTAGTTTCAGTAAATCATGAAAATATGAATAATAAAAGTAATAAATATAGCGATTCCCACCTCAATAGATACTACAAGAATTAATCAACCACCGATCAACACAGATAAATTCGTACCTCAGCAGACGAGGAAAAGCTATAGGAATCCGGTTTGATTTATGAAAAAATTAAGTATTGTAGGGTGCGTTAGGATGAAGTCCGTAACGCACCATTATTAAGGCTTTGGTGCGTTACGCTACCGCTAACACACCCTACGTGTCTGTTCAAAAATCAAATAGTAGTCCTATATATGACATAAGTAAAAGTATAGGAAAGTGAACCAAATGAATTTATGGCATGGAAATTTGGCAAAAAAATTTATTCATCTGATGGGAATTGTGGGAGTTATTACTGCGATACCGATCGCCGGAGGCGGGGCTTTGCCCATCGCGATGACTGGCTATGCTCAAATTAATCAAAGGGCAGTCGCACAAACGACACCCCATATATCGACAACTTTGGGAGCTAAGGACTCACAAAATAGCCTGAGTGGGGTTGACAGATTATATCTGCAAGAAGCCGCGCAAGCGGGAATGGCAGAAGTGGAAATGGCAAAACTGGCACTAGAAAAGTCAGACAACCAAAACATCAAACAATATGCCCAGCAAATGATTCAGGATCATACGCCTTTGAATCAGGAATTAATGCAATTGGCTCAACAAAAGGGAATTACTCTAGCAACCAATATTGGCCCCAAATATCAAGCCTTAAAAGCTCAACTATCAGAACTTTCTGGCAAAAATTTTGACCAAGCATATACAAATGAAGCTGGGATTAACGGACACATGGAAAATTTAGTTATCCATACTCGTCAGTTACAGCTAGGTCAAGACCCTGACTTGCAAGCTTTTGCTGTGAAAAATCTCCCCATTGTAGATGCACACTTGCAATTGGTTGATATGCTGTTAATGCCACCCACTCAGCCATAAAAAACAGTTATTTATTCAGACTATTTATCACACAAATGAAAAAAAATGATCTAGAATACTACGATTTAAAAGCAGATAATTGGTGGAGAGAAGGTGAAGTTTTAAATTTATCTCACCACTTGAATAAGTTTAGAATTGATTTTTTTTCAAGTTATATTTCTAGATGGCAAGGAATTAAAGTTTTAGATATTGGTTGTGGGGGTGGATTAGCATCTGAAACTTTAGCTAAACAAGAGGCTAGTGTCTCTGGGATTGATTTATCTTTGCCATCAATTAAAGTCGCTCAAGCGCACTCTAAAGAAAATAACTTAAACATTGATTATCATTGGGGAATTGCTGAAAATCTGCCTTTTGCTAACAACAAGTTTGATGCTGTTTTGTGTTGTGATGTTTTGGAACACGTCACCGATTGGCGTAAAGTTATTGCGGAAGTTCATAGAGTGTTAAAGACAAATGGTTTGTTTTTCTTTGACACAATTAATAGAACTTTTAAATCCAAATTGATTATGATTTGGCTTTTGGAGGATATTCTCAAGCAAATACCACCAGGTCTTCACGACTGGAATAAGTTTATTAAACCCGCAGAATTAACTGATGTCATGGAAAAGAATGGCTTAAGTAATGTTGTGATTAAAGGATTTGACTTGACAGGAGGGATGAATTTCCAAACATTTACAAATATCCTGTTTAAAGGTTTAAATTATAAAAATCAAGGCAAAAAATCAGAACTATTTCCCATCAAAATCAATGAAAATACTTCAGTTTGGTATCTTGGTAAGGCTGTGAAGCTTTAAAATCTACATATATCTGGTTAATTGAACTCGGTAACGTTCTTTTTTAGTAACGGCAATTTCCCCTACTTCTAAACGTCCTTTACCCCGAATAGCGATTAAGTCCCCTGATTTCACTTGAGAACTAGCTTGACTAACGTCTTTCCAATTGACGCGGACATCACCACTTTCAATAAAGTTAACCATTTTGCTGCGGGACATCCCAAAACCAGCCGATGCGATCGCATCTAACCGCAAAGAGGCTTCGACTGTCGTTAATTCCTTTTTCTTTGGTTCCCTAACTTTTAATTCGTTGATATCAATGCGCTGAGTTTTCACCGGTACAGATCGCACCTGTTGCAGACTCATTTCTAAAAATTCCGCCAACTCCGGCGCAACAATGGCTTGCGCTCCCCGTTCTCCGAGAACAATAATGTCTCCTGTCTTTTCACGGACGATTCCTGTCCCCAGCATTGCGCCCAAAAAGTCGCGGTGAGAGGCGGTATCAAAGAGAAAATTACCAGCAAATTCTAGGGCGACAAGGGAGACTTGAGATTGATCTAGGGGAAGTTCAGAACGAGCGATCGCAATTTTTTGGCGTTCTGCTTGGGGATAGCCGCCCCAGGCTACTAATTGCACGTCTGTTAACCGACTGAATACCCTGTTAATTTCTGCCAATTCCGGCGGAGACAAAAAATCAGTCAAAACTACTTCCCAAGTTTTAATTGCTTGTTCTGCCTGATCAATCACACGAGCTACACTATCTCGATTTTCAACACCCTTTAAAAGTTCTTCTCTTGGTAACATGATCCCAATGTTGAGTTATTTTTTAAACTTTGAGTTCAAAATTACTAACCTATGCTGAAATTTTGAATTTCTATGTGTTTGTTGAATCAGCATAACCCTGGATATTTTCTGGCTCAAATTTCCGTAATATCCGGGTGACTTGCCGACTAATCGCTTCCGAAACCTGAACGACAACTATGTATTTACCCATATCTAGGCGATTGCGGTAGGGTAAAGCATCACCACCGCCCAGGACTAAACCAACACCACCACCAACAAACACACTACCCATAGCGCCACCACCAGCGCCCAGCAGTCCGCCAATGATGTGATTCCCAATTTCCCCCGCCCAAGCAAAGGTATTTAAACCTGTAGCCAGGCTGAAAGCACAACCTGCAAAAAAGCCGAATGGTATCAACCAGTATGACATCAGCTTGGCTTGCTTTTTGGCTTGCTCCTTGGGATCAACCAAGCCAAATTCATCAGCAGTTTTATAACCCCTACCCAGGATAGTGCTTTTGATGCCTTCTGCTTCTAGAGCTAAGTAAGCGCCTTCGGCTTGGATACGGTCTGGTAATACAGCAACAACGTAATTCATTGATTTAATAATAATTGTTTGATAAAAGTTCTTGATTAACAGCTTATCAGTGCTAATGGAATCAATTTTGTGTCTAATTCAGAGATTCAGAAATAGACAGGGTAGAAGACACAAAACGTTTGTAGTATGGGAAATGTAGAATTGTGTTTGGCATTTCCCTATTATCTCATTTTCTGGGAGCAGATATCACTGGAGCGCATCCATTGGCTCACAAAAATCCTTCACACCTTGCTTGAGAATATATATGAGAACTGGCGTAGCCAAAATCTGAGGAAATGTCGGCATGGTTTTGAGACGTTCCATGATCCCTCCCAGAGAGTTACTGAGCAAATCTTCGCGGTATTCTTGTTCACAAATAACCGCACGCCATTTTCTGGCCATAGCATCCAACCACTCAGAATTAGTCATACCTGGTTCTTGTCCCGCCCGAATAGCCAGAGTCATGGCTGCATCTTCCAAATCTCCATCACAATCCTCTATCAAATCCAGCGCTTCCATAGCCTCAGAATCATCAGCTAATTGAGAACGAAACAAGGCAATTTCCTGTGATGTAACTGTAGTCATAGAGTTTTTACAATCCAAATATTGCAATACTCAGCTATGGTAGTCCAATTTTGATGATTGATTTCTACAAGCCACACTCTTGTGACTTCTAGTCATGAGTTAGGCGTGACCACTCCTGAAACCCTGACCAATGAGCAATGACAAATGACGACCCTAGCTAGTTAACTTTATTTCCACCGACCTACTTAAAAGCATCTATTTTCTTGACGTGCTTTAAGTTTCATCATAATCTCTGCGTGCATCTCACGAGTAATTGGGTAAAAATACGTGAGGAATAAACCACAAATTAAGCAAATTGTCGGTAATGGGCCAACAGCGATGCGGATGGCTGTTAGGGCTGATTCGGGTTGTATGGGTGTAGTTTGTCCTGCTAAGGTTGCTTGGAAACCGGCGGCTTGCAAAGCGTTTCCGACTAAAAATATTCCTAAAGCTAAACCTAACTTTTGCAGCAAAACCATAAAGCCATAAAAAATCCCTTCTCGGCGCTGTCCAGTGTTGAGTTCATCTAAGTCAATCACATCTGGAATCATTGACCAAGGAACGAGATAAGCTGTGGACACGCCAACACCAGCCATCACAGCCATGACATACATCAAACCGATTTGATTAGGCTGTAAAAAAAACAGTCCTCCGGCGGCGATAATCCATAAACTCATCCCCAGAAAATAAACCACTTTTTTGCCGATTTTCTTGCTCAAAGCACTCCAAACAAATAACATCAGCAAGGCTGTTCCTTGAACTGCAATCATCACCGTGGGGACATCTGCATCCTTCAAACCCATACAGTTGACGACAAAATAAGGAATAGTGGTGGCTGTCACTTGCACTCCTAACCAAGAAAAAAGATATATACCAATCACAAATAGAAAAGGTCGATTGCTAAAGACAATTTTTAGTTGTTCAAAGAAGGATATCGATGCAGGTTGTTCGGCTTGGGTACGTTTGGCTTCAAAAGCTAAGACGCGATCGCGCACTCCAAAAATACACACATATAAGGACAAAACCGAAATTACCGCACAAATTGCGGCTAATACGAGATATTGTTGTTCGCGATCGCTAATTGTCGAAAAAATAATTTGCGCTAAAATCAACGATAAAATACTACCACCAATGGAAAAAGCGAAGCGAAAGCTATTCAGGCTAGTACGTTCATCATAATCTTGAGTTAGTTCTGGAGTCATTGCCGTATAAGGCAAATTCACAACAGTGTAAAACACCTGAGATAGTAACCCAATGACGACATAATACCAAAACAATGGCCAAATATTACTACTTGGGTCGGCACTAAAACGTGGTATGATCCACTGCAAAAAATAGATAATGCCAAAAGGAACTGCTCCGTAAAGCATCCAAGGCAAACGACGACCCCAGCGACTAGATTTAGTTCTATCTGACAACACCCCGATCATTGGATCGTTGATGGCATCCCAAATTTTACCAATCATTAAAATACTACCAGCTAAACCAGCCGGAATCCCCGCCACATTGGTAAAGAAAACCAGCAGAAAAAATATGGAAATATTGGCAGTAATTGCTGGGCCTAAATCTCCTGCGCCATAAGCTA
The DNA here is from genome assembly GCF_963896525.1 of Nodularia sp. LEGE 04288. Lineage (NCBI taxonomy): Bacteria > Bacillati > Cyanobacteriota > Cyanophyceae > Nostocales > Nodulariaceae > Nodularia > Nodularia sp. LEGE 04288. The sequence goes on along the minus strand of NZ_CAWQOY010000077.1, from coordinate 34,114 downwards.
GTTTGGTTTTCAAATCCAGTTTGGGATTTTCCGGATTCATTCGGGCAAACTCATCAACAGAATCGTTCATGCTCGTACTAAAATCAAAAGTTTGTAGTTGTTTAAGTATCACCTAAAAAGCACTTGATTTATGCCAGACCTTTACGTTTCTTGGTCAGATTATCACCAAAAAATCGAACACTTAGCGGCTCAGGTATATCAATCAGGCTGGGAGTTCAACCAGATTGTTTGTCTCGCTAGAGGAGGACTGCGAGTGGGAGATATTATTTCCCGTATATATCAGCAGCCGTTGGCAATTTTAGCAACATCTTCTTACAGTGGACCCGGTAAGCAAGAAAGAGGCAATTTAATCTTTTCTCGCCACTTAACAATGACAACAGAAAAGTTAGGTTCCCACATTCTCCTCGTTGATGACTTGGTAGATTCTGGAATCACACTTGAGCAAACTATACCTTGGCTCAAGGAAAGTAGTAATTTCGCTGTGGCAGAAATTCGCACGGCTGTACTGTGGTATAAAGCCTGTTCTAAGATCAAACCTGATTATTATGTCGATTATCTGCCAGATAATCCCTGGATTCATCAACCCTTTGAACATTATGAAAATATGAATCCCGCAGAACTAAGGGACTTCCAATTAAAAAAATATCCCATTGCTGAGGTAGGCAGGGGAGCAGGCTTGCCGTGAGCGTAGCCGAATGGGAGCAGGGAGCAGGGGGGATAAAGAACAAAGATGGTCTGATGAAATGGGGCAATTTATTTTCTGGAAATCTCTAATAAATCAGGTAAGTCAACCTTGCTGATGAATCACAGAACTTATACCAATTACTTGTGAAGCTGCATATTATTTCGACCCCACCCCTAACCCCTCCCCGCAAGCGAGGAGGGGAACTGAATTTCTGGTTAAATTCTATTTATGCATCTTTATATTAAATTGGTATTAAACAAAAAATCTCTCAAATTCTCATAACTCTGTGTACTCTGTGCCTCTGCGGTTCGTTCACTCCACTCAAACCACTAAAAAGCGCCAGCAATCAAGCCAATAATTGCACCAGCAGGGACTAACTGCCATGTGGGACGCTGGAAGCGGATCAGCGCCACTAAAGCTAAAATGCTGATCATGGCTGCTAAGATAGAGCGCCCTAGAGTATCTTGGATGATAGCAGTCTGTGCTAGGGGAATTGCCGCAGCTGCGATCGCACCTAGAACCGCAGGAGTAACGCCTTTCAAAAAGCTGCGAATCCAGGGGTTTTGGCGAATGCGAACTAAAAGCGGTGCAGCTCCCATGATCAAGAGGAAGGATGGGGTAAAAATGGCGATCGCCGAAATTAAAGCACCCATTGCACCAGCCACCTTATAGCCGACAAAAGCCGCCGTAATCACCACAGGCCCCGGAGTAAATTCACCAATAGCCACACCGTCCAGAAATTCGCTCCGAGTTAACCAATGAAATTGATTGACTACTTCTGACTCCAGCAAGGGGATAATCACTAGCCCACCCCCAAAGATGAAACTACCGACTTTCAAAAAGAACAATGTTAACGTTAAATAATACTCCTGAATCCGTTCTAGTCCCCAAAAGCTAGACAATGCTAATGTGTCAGTAGATACAGTCGCCAGTGTTTTGGGCAGCACCTGCATCATAGGTAAAAGCGGAACTAGCCAAGCACTGTTGAGATTTGATGGAGTGGATGGTGGTCGATATAAGATTAACCCGACAATACCCGCTAGGATGAATTGCAAGAGAATATTGACTTGAAATAGCAACGTGACAAATAGGACAGATATAGCGATCGCCACACCTTTGCTATCCGTAATTCCCCGTTTTGCTAACTTCCAGCAAAACCCAAAAATAATCGCAATGACAACAGGTGTAATCCCCAGAAACAAATCTTCAATCTGCGGTATACCCTGAAAACGAAAATATGCCCAAGACAGAGTTAGCACAATTAAGAAAGCAGGCAAAATAAAACAAATCCCAGCCACTAAAGCTCCCAACTGTCCCGCCCGGACATACCCAGTATAAATTCCCATCTGCGTAGAAGCAGGCCCAGGTAACATCTCGCAAACCGCGACTCCTTCCAAAAATTGTTCTTGGGTAAACCAGCCTCGCTGCACAACAGCTTCATCATTAATCATGGCAATGTGAGCTTGCGGGCCACCAAAGCCAATTAAGCCTAGCTTGAAAAAAAGTTGAGCCAGTTCTAGCAATCTGGCAGATAAACTAGGCTGTGTTTCCAGAGAGTCATGATTACTTTGCTGATTCATTCTCAACCTCTTTGTGGAGATATGCAGAATAAAAAGTGAATAATTCAAAATCACATTTAAAATCTCAAATCAAAAATTCCAGATTTTGAGTAATTACCTTCAGGTATGAGGTCAATCTAAAATCTAAAATCTAAAATCTAAAATTGAGCGACGTTTGATGATCATCCCATATATTATTTTAAGTAATTTTTTATCTTTCATAAGTTGGAAAAAATAAATGATTCAAAGGATGGAAGAAAAGACAAATTTGAGTTTGTAAAATAGCAAGGTCGGCAAAAGTCGTATGTAATTTTTGCTCCTGGTTTATCTACTACATCATTCATCGGTGTAAATAAATCAACCAGTGATGAGCAGAAATTGTGTCTCTTATTCAAGAGAACGAACAACAAGTATGAGGAGCTTTTTCATGGTGAATAGACTCAACACAAATCACTTGAGCAGTTGTGTCAGCTTTCGCGATCGTAGCTTGATGCAAAAGCTGTGGAAGTCCAAAGGTATTACTGTTTTAGCACTGGGGACTTTGCTGCTTTCTGCTTGTAATAGTGGGTTCCGAGAAGCAATTGCTCCGGAATCGCCAGAAAATGTCGTCACTGAAGAAGTTGCAGACAGGACAGATCAACTGATTGGTCAAACCGTAACCATTAGAAGTCAACCAATCAGCTTAGTTAGTCCCACCAGCTTTACAGTCACGGATCAAAAATTATTCGGTAGCGAAACTATCCTAGTGGTTAATGCTACGGGTCAACCTTTTACTCTGCCTGATCAGCAGAATATAGAAGTTCAAGCTACAGGACAGGTTAGCAAATTTGTACTGGCAGACATCAATAGAGATTACAAGTTGAACTTGGAGTCAGACTTGTACAGTGAATACGAAAACCAGCCTGTGATTATTGCCCAGTCAATGGCACTAGCACCAAAACCAGGAGATATCATTTCCAACCCCAGCCAATACTACGGAAAAACTCTGGCGGTGGCAGGTGAAGTAGCAGACACGAAAAATGAAGTTTCATTTACCTTGGATGAAGACCAATTAGTGGGTGGAGAAGAGTTGCTAGTGCTGCGTAGCAATCCACAACCGAGTATCGGTGATCGAGAAAGTGTCGTTGTTACAGGTGTGCTGCGTCCGTTTGTCGTTGCTGACCTAGAGCGAGATTACGACCTCACTTGGGATTTAAATGTCCAGAAACAGCTAGAAGTTGAGTACAGCAACAAACCTGTGATAGTTGCTACAGGCGTTTATCCATCGGCAGTTTCCCAATAAAATTAGCCACTTATTCCCCACAATCGCAATAAATAGGGTGAGGACTGGCGCGGGTTTGATTGTGGGGAACAGTCCCAGCCCAAGGCGCTTCATCTCAATCAAAACAGCCATAGCCAAACTGGGAGAGTAACCAGTAAGACCATAGACCCCACGGCTAAAGAAGTAACTGCCAGGTCGCGGTCAAGATTAAAGGTTTCAGAAATGACTAATGTGGCAAATGCTGGAGGCATAGCCATTTGTAGGACAATTACCTGTGCTGGTTCACCAGTTACGCCAAAAAATGGTAATGTGCTACCTAGAACTAGGGGAACAATCAACATTTTAATTATTAAGCTGATTCCTGCCTCCGGTAGCCTGTGCCAAGAATTGAGCTGAGAAAGTCGCATTCCAATTAATATTAAAGTTAAAGCAATAACGCCCCAACCTAATTTTTCTAGGCTAGATTCAAGGAAAGAGGGGAGCGTCACCGCTCGAAATAGCAAGCCAAAGCCGAAACTCCACAGAGCCGGATTAATCACAATGGACTTGATTATTTGCCAATGATTCCCCGCACTTCCGCCGAAATGAGATGCCAAAACTATTCCGAAGCCATAAGCACCAAAGAGTGATCCCAACATATCGTAGAATAAAGCCCAGGCAAAGTATTCTTGCCCGACTAATGCGAGGGTGATGGGAAACCCCAGATAACCTGTGTTGCCCACCATTGCCGCCAGGAGTATGCTACCTTGAGTTGATTTTTGATAAATGGTTTTGCGGAAATAGGCTTGCCCTTTCATTCCCCACCAAGCCAAAAATGCCCCTAGTAAAATGGCTAAATAGGCGATCGCCGGGGCAATCCAAATCTGTCCCGACAAATCGGCTCGACGTAAAAAAGCTACGATACTTATAGGTACTCCTACCCAAAATAACCATTGAGCCACACGAGTAGGAACTGTGTTAGGTAGTTTGCGTCCCAGAATAAAGCCTACTAGGACTAATCCCACCAGTTTGACGTATAGTTCTAGGAGGTTAGCCAAGATTGTGCCGAAGAATAATAGATGTGAATACTACAGAAAATCTTTATTTCTGTCCAGTCTACAATTTTTGATCAACATTGCACAAAAGCAGGAGATGTCTCTTGAATAAAGCCCGGTTTTCTGGACAACCGCATCACTTATCAGGTGACTCTAGTGAAGATATTCCAGTGGCTTTACGCGATAGCCCTGACGCAGCACCTCAGCGACTTTCCCCAACTCTAATTTTGCTGATCGCAGGAATATCTGGGTTAATCCTGCTGGGTTTAATTGCTAGTTTTTGGTTCTTTGTCATCGCACCCAGAAACACCATTGACCCTCAACTTGCATCTAATGTCACAACTCCCACAGACTCACAATCTAGTAATTCTGTCAATAGTCAGGATAATAATCTTGATGCCCTGTTGGGTCATTTGAGATACCCAGAAGCGCCAGAGTCAGAACTATTACCAATTACCGCAGATGGGCGCATTAGACTCAGAAAAGTTGCCGCCGAAAGGTATCAGTCCATGACGCAAGCAGCGCGGCGTGAGGGTGTAATTTTAGTGGCAATTTCTGGTTTTCGCTCAGTAAAAGAGCAAGAACAGTTATTTTTTGGAGTTGGTGCTAGACGCAATCAAACCCCAGCCGAAAGAGCAGCCGTCAGTGCGCCTCCTGGACACAGTGAACATCATACAGGCTACGCTGTGGATATAGGTGATGGCGCAGTCCCAGCCACTAATCTGCAAACCAACTTTGAAAATACCAAGGCTTTTAACTGGTTACAAGGAAATGCGGCGCGTTTTGGCTTTGAAATTTCCTTTCCGGAAAATAATTCTCAAGGTGTGAGTTATGAACCTTGGCACTGGCGTTTTGTAGGCGATCGCCATAGCCTAGAATTATTCTACAAAGCCAAAAATTTAAACTCCACAGAACCAGGATCTAAATGACCATCGCATCTAGTGGTCGGTCAGATCATAGCGATAAACTTGTATTCAAAAGCATCCATGAGAGAAGTATTGTAAAATCTCGTGGATGCCTTAAATTTATGGAATATAGTATAATATTGCTGACAAACCGCCAATTTAGGACTCGTGACGCGTAAATTCCCCAGATAGAATTCGGGGGAGTATGTCAACAGTTTGGCAGATATTGTCTTGTTTCCCGCTTTATTGTTGGTAACAAAATATGAAACGTCTTGTGGTTTGCTGTGATGGAACTTGGCAAAATTTAGCCAGTCCTTGCCCAAGCAATGTAGTTAAGTTAGCTCAATCTGTGAAACCGATCGCCAATGATGGAATTACACAGATCGTATTTTATGACGCGGGCATTGGCACCGAGAGTAAAAAAATTTTAGGGGGAGTTACCGGAGCCGGAATTGATAAAAATATAGAAGATGGCTACCGTTTTCTGAGTATCAATTATACCCCCGGTGACGAAATCTATCTGTTCGGTTTCAGCCGTGGTGCCTACACAGTTAGAAGCCTCGCAGGGATGATCTATTGTTCTGGTCTTCTCAACCGCAGCAATATCACCAAAGCACATGAAGCTTACGAGCTTTACCGTAACCGGAGTATTAAACCCAGTGATCTCGAAGCAACGGCATACCGTAAAATTTACGGCGATCGCGTCCCGATCACCTTGCTCGGTTGTTTTGACACCGTTGGCTCCCTGGGTATTCCTACGCTACCCTTCTTCAGTATATTGCCCGGACATCTGAATAAGCGGTACAGATTCCATGACACTACCTTAAACAGATGTATTCAGAATGCATTGCACGCTATGGCGATCGACGAAATCCGCAAAATTTTTGATATCACCCCCATGCAAAAGCATCCTGAAGCCGACGACCAAAGCCAGAGGGTGATTCAAAAGTGGTTCCCAGGTAGCCACGGTTGCGTTGGTGGTGGAACCGAAGAATATATTGGGTTATCAGATGCTGCCTTACAGTGGATGATTGACTCCATCAGTGAAATGAAATTGGGGCTTGACTTCGATATAAGTGTAATTCCCACAGGTATTAACCCCAATTATGAATGTGACTTTAAAAATGATCCTGGATTTTTTAAACTTGCAGGAATCAAGTTTCGTGAAGTCAGCGATGTCATTGAAGACGTTCATGACAGCACGATCAAGCGTTTGAAAAATCGCAAAGATTATCGACCCAAAAATCTCCAAAAGATTATTTCTAAACTGCAAGATTTAGAATAAATTTGGTTAATCGCAGCCGAGAAATTTCGGATGCATTGCAGAGATAATTGAAAAAAAGCAGGTAAAAATAATTATGGCTGGAAAAAGAGATACATCCAAAGACGGGTTAGGTAACAAACTTCAGACATTACTTTTAACCAATTTTAAAGGATTTTGGCAACTTCTCCAAAGCAACGAATCTCTAAAACGTAAAGTTAACAAAACTCTACTTAATAGTCTCATCTATAAAATTCCGACTCGTCCTAATCCCTACAGTATGATGACTCTAGATGAGTATATTCCTGATACTAAAATTCCTAAAAAAACTGATACTTATACCTCCTGGGAATCACTCAATGATCGCACTTATACAGGACGACATCTACCACCCGATCCCAAGTTAAACGCCGAGGGGAACCTTCCCAAAGTTGAAGACCTGGCTATTTTATTCCGGAAAAAAGACGGTAAAACCATTTATTCTAGCAAATCAACCATGTTGTTTCCCTATTGGGTACAGTGGTTTACAGATAGCTTCCTTCGGATTGATCACCACAATAAACTAAAAAATACTTCCAATCATGAAATTGATTTGTGTAACGTTTATGGTTTAACCAGGAAACAAACACATCTTTTAAGAAGTTTTCAAGGAGGTAAATTAAAAACTCAGAAACTCAAACGCCAAGACGGTGTAGAAGAAGAATATCCCTTGTTTTATTATGCTGATGCAGCACAAGATCAAGTTAACCCTGAATTTGAAGGTCTTTATCAACCCCTAAACGACGAAAAAAGACAGCCCGTAGAAAAAAAACAATATATGTTTGCGATGGGAGTAGAACGAGCCAATGTCCAAATTGGCTATGTCATGCTCAACACTCTCTGTCTTCGGGAACATAATCGTCTTTGTGATCAACTAGCAAGCAATTATCCAGATTGGGATGATGAACGGCTCTTTCAAACATCGAGAAATATTCTCATGGCGATGATTCTTAAAATCATCATGGAAGAGTACATTAACCACATCACTCCATATCACTTTAAATTGTTTGCCGATCCTGAAGCTTTTACAAAGGAAAGTTGGTATCGTACCAATTATATGGCCATTGAGTTCGACTTCGTTTATCGCTGGCATAGTGCCATTCCAGAAACTTTCAACTATAACGGTAAACCAACCCATATTGCAGCATCCCTGTGGAACAATAAGATGTTTATTGACCAGGGTTTAGGGCCATTGATGGAAGAAACTTGTTCTCAACCAGGGACAAAAATTGGTTTATTTAACACCCCTGATATATTGGTTGAATTAACTGAATTACCCTCAATCCGACTAGGAAGACAGCTGCAATTAGCAAGCTACAACGATTATCGCCAAATGTGTGGTTTTCCCAGAGTGACTAAATTTGAACAAGTTACCAGCGATGAATTTGCTCAAAAGAAACTCAAAGAATTATATGGTCATGTTGATAAAATTGAGTTCTTTGTCGGGCTTTATGCCGAGGATGGGCGAGAAAATTCCACGATTCCGCCTCTAGTAGCACGCTTAATTGGAATTGATGCCTTTTCTCAGGCGCTAACTAATCCTTTACTATCACCCAATATCTTCAATAAAGAGACTTTTTCTCCTGTGGGTTGGGAAATTATTCAGAATACCAAAACAGTCTCAGATTTAGTTAATCGGAATGTTCCGGCATCAGACAAGAAGTACAAAGTTACTTTTGACCTTTAAGAAATTGTAATAGCCATTCTGTAGCGTGCGTTATAGCGAAGCGTAACGCACCATAAAAATAAACTCAATTAATCCTATCCCAAAATGAAACTATTTACCGAATATCCAGAAAAAGACGAACTCAAATATTCCAATCTCATGAGTGACCTAGCTACAAAGCGAATGGAAAATCTTTACGGGGATGAGAAAAAAGAACCCGCCAAAAGAGATACTCATGCTAAAACCCACGCTGCTGTTCAAGGAACTCTGGAAATCTTTGACTTTGATGAAGCAGCAATTAAACAAGAATTGAGCAAACGCACCTCATTAACAGCAGCTCAACTTTCAGCCATTTCCCTAAAACAAGGTTTATTTGCCAAACAGAAACAATATCCGGTGTGGTTACGATTTGCTAATGGTGCCTTTTCCGTAAAAAATGATTATGAACCAGACACACGCTCGATGGCTGTAAAAGTGATTGGGGTAGAAGGAGAACGACTACCGCAAAGTCACGAGTTAAAAACCCAGGATATTATTGTCCACAATGTCGAATTCTTTTTTGTTAAAACCATTAAAAAGTTTTACAGCTTTTTTTTAGCGGTTTATCGATCTGGGCTATCTCCATTTCTGAAGCTGTCCACGCTTTTATGGCTACTGTTCAATCCCCATGAATTCTCACTTCTAAAAAATGGTTTCAAACGGACTCCCAAGAGTTTGCTCACAGAACGCTATTGGAGTGCTTCAGCCTATTCCCTGGGACTCAAATCTGATTTTGACCCCACCAAAACGAGTCTAGTTCCTGTGGAATATCCGGCTGTAATTAAATATGCATTTACTCCGGTTTCCAATCAAGCACCTCATCAACAGCTTCCTTTCCAGGAAAGACCAGAAAGCGAACTGAAGAGTGCCAAAGCATTAGGTTCAGAGGACAACTACTACCGAGAGGATCTAACTCAAGCTTTAGCAAAACCTGATGCTGAATACCATTGGGACTTTCAAATCCAATTTCAAACTAGCCCAACGATGTCCATCGATGATACTACCATAGCGTGGAATGAAGAGGAATCACCCTTCATTACAGTTGGTCGTCTGACAGTTAAGCATCAAAACATTCACTCTCCTCAAGAAGATGACTTTGGAGAAAATCTCCGCTTTTCTGTTTGGAATGGTCTAGCAGTACATCGTCCTGTCGGCGCGATTAATCGGTTACGTAGCATAGTGTATCCTATCGTTGCTGAGTACCGACATAAAAAAAGAGGAGTCAAATACCAAGAACCAACAGTCTAATTTTCACAGGAATGCTGATCTATTGACCTGTAGGGTGTGTTGTCGTGCAGCGCAACGCACCATCAAAAATTTAAGCTGCTATAGAGCTACGTCATCACACACCCTACGTATATTTTATATTTCTTTCTTATATCTTTTAGACTCTATTGACAAAAAGTATCAATTTACCTGAAGATTCTACTCATCTGGCTGTGTATTACATATTTGTGACGAGGCATTAAATGGGAATTAATAATCTGTTTTCGGCTGGCGGTGTGGTCATGTGGCCGCTATTCGGGTTTTCAGTGTTAGCCGTAGCCCTGATTATTGAACGTATTCGGTTTTGGGTGAGAATCAATAACCGTCAAAGCATTGTGATTAGAGAGGTATTGAAACTTTATCGACTAGATAACGTAGTGGGCGCAATGGATAAACTCCGGAAAAATGCAGATTTGCCTTTAGCGCGCATTTTTCTTTCCCCTCTGGAATTGGAAGAACCGAACCCCGAAGAATTTCGTTTAGCACTAGAAAGTGAAGCTCAAGCAGAGATACCTTTACTCAAACGCTTTCAAAACATCTTTGAGACAATTATCGGTTTAGCCCCACTATTAGGTCTACTGGGTACTGTATTGGGATTAATTGCTTCCTTTGCTTCCCTAGATATCGGTGATGTGGGAGGTACGAAAACCGCAGGTGTAACTGCTGGTATCAGTGAAGCTTTGGTTTCTACAGCGACAGGATTGGTAGTTGCGATATTTACACTCTTATTTGCCAACTCTTTTCGCGGTTTATATGTCCGTCAAATAGCACTCATCCAAGAGTACGGGGGACAATTAGAGTTACTTTACCGCCGACGCTACGAACGAGGAGAGAAAAGTTATGCGCCTACCAGATGAAGCAGATTTACCAGCACAGATCAACATCTTACCGATGATTGATGTGATCTTTGCGATTTTAACCTTTTTTATCATGTCAACGCTGTTTTTAACTAGGTCTGAAGGTTTGCCCGTTAATTTACCTACGGCGACCACAGCCACACAGCAGCAAATTCCCATGAAAATTACCGTAACGGTAGACGAACAAGGAATAATTAGCGTCAATCGTCAACCTAGTAAAGTTGATTCATTAGCAGACCAACTGCGGACTATCATTGGTTCTAACTCAGAAGCGTTGGTAATTATTAATGCTGATGAAAAAGTAGGTCATGGTCAGGTAGTAGCAATTATGGATCGAGTGCGTCAGGTAAAAGGGGCGAAATTAGCCATTTCTACACAAAAACCTTAAGCACCACTTAGCCCAGTATATTTCCTATTTCCGCTAGATGAAGAGACGTAGCATTCCTATGTCTCTTCATATTTTTGAGCCAACAATTCTTGGCGATTTTTGGGCTTGATTACCGAAAAGTGTAATCTGTTTATGTAGTTTCAGGTAATTCAGGATGTTAAAAATATCAGTTGACTTATAGATAGGAGGCGGTTATTATAATATCGAAGCAAAAGTTGTGTAGTCAAAATAACTACCAATCGAAGCAAATATTCCTTATACCAAGAGATAACAACCATGTTGAACCCATTATTTACCGAAGTATCCTCTGAGCAACAAGAAGCAGTAGTTGGTGGATTTACCTTTAACTTTGGTAACACTTTCTTTACTGGCAGCCAAGAAAATACTTCCACAACCACAACCTCTACCCCTGATGGTGGTAGCACCACAACCAGCACCACTGGAAACGTGCAAATTAACACCACTGGATTAACCTTCAACGGATTCAATCTACCTGCTAACTTCTTGTCCGGCGGTGTAACACCATAAGGTTAATTAATTAACCCCCCCCTGAGTTGAGTGGCTAAAACGACTACCCACTCAGGTAAAATTTTCCATTAGTAATAATACTCATCGCAACAAATGAAGATCATGTCAAACCCATTATTTATCGAAGTATCCTCTGAGCAACAAGAAGTAACTGCCGGTGGAATTACGATTAATTTTGGTGCAACCAATTTTTTTGGAAGTATCGGCATAACCACCACAACCACTACGTCTCTTCCTGACGGTGGTAGCGAAACAATCAGCGAAACTGACAACACAACAGTTGAGACATCTGGTATCGTGTTTGCTGGATTCGATCTAACTGAAGATTTATTTAGTACTTTATTTTAGTACTAATAGCCTCCCTTGAGTTGAGTAGTCAAAACGACTACTAACTTAAGTAAATTTTGTTAACACCAAGAGATAAAAATCATGTCAAACTCATTGTTTACCGAAGTATCCGCAAAGCAACAAGAAACCGTAGCAGGTGGATTCAGCTTCAATTTTAGTGGAACTACTTTCTTAGGACTACAAACAGCTACAGGAACTGGCTCTACCTCTACTCCAGCTGGTAGTCAAACACTTAGCGAAAATGCTTTAATAGAAGTTGATACAACAGGTACAACTGCTAACGGACTGGATCTACCCGCAGATTTTAACCTGGCATCTTTCTTTTCTGCATTCTTCGGTGCTTAAATAGCTGATGAATAGCACCAGAGTTGATAGATCAAAACATCTGCCAACTCTGGTAATTCTTGTTTGCACCAAGAGATAAAACCATGTCTAATGGATTTCTTTTGGTGTGAATCTATCAAATATAGCTCTGTCTTTCCTGAGTTTTCCTATAGGTTTAGATAAACCTAATAGCTAAAAACCTTTGGACAGAGTATTTTTCTAGTAAAGATTCCTAATACGAAGAAATAAACACGATGTTTGACCAATTATTTACAGAAATATCTGTTGAAGATCAAGAAACCGTAACTGGTGGTTTGGATCTTAATGCGTCTTTGACTACATTTTTTGCCCAACAAACTAACTCTACTACTGGCGCTCAATCTGGGTTTGGAGGTAGTACAGCAGGCGGTAGTAATTCTTCTCTGACAGTGTTCACAACTGGTTTGACTTTAAATTACTTTAATGGTGTAACACCACCACCACCAATTCCCAATCCCAATCCCAATCCCAATCCAGGCCCAACCCCAGGACCTGTAAATCCATAGGCAGATAAAATTGGATTCTAGAGATTTTTACAGCTTTTAACTGATATTAACTGAAATATCTACATCAGTGTTTCATAAATACATTGTGAATAAAAGTTATAGCTTAAAAATCCTGCCCTGACTTTTAAATGTCAAGCTTTAGAAATGGTCAGCTATTTATTATTGGGTCGCATAATTAGCAATAATTATCTTGTCTTTTATAGACTGCCCATGAATAGCTGACCATTTGTCATATCAAAAATCATGGTAGTTTAAAATATTGCCCAACCACACACAACTACAAAATCCTGAATTATTCATAGAATTAGCAGAAAAGAAACAGCTCGCTGTTTCTGGGTTAATTTGCTGATTACTCAGTCGTAAAGCCTTAAAAATCCGGGTTTTGTCATGTGGAAGGTGGGAAAGAATCGCTTACTCAAAAATAACCAAGTAAAAAAACTCTTAATTTGCACAGTCTCCGCACAGAAAATCGATTCACACAAAATGCAATATCAACAGATTGCAAATTCAAATCTTACGGAACATGGACAATGAAGGCAATTAAAAATGCTTGACTCATGTTACCTCCCATACCTAAAGGCGATGGGTTTCTACATATCCCACGGAGATTGTTATGAAATACCAATTTGTTCGACAGCATAGTGAAGAAGACTGTGGCGCGGCTTGTCTGGCCGCAGTTTCTAAATATCACGGGCGCAATTTTACCCTCAGCCATATCCGCGAAGTTGTAGGTACTGGACAATTTGGCACAACTTTGTTGGGACTGAGGCGAGGTGCAGAAACACTTGGTTTCAATGCTCGTCCTGTGAAAACTTCATCAGAGTTACTTGAGCGGTTGAATGAAGCTCCTTTACCAGCAATTATTCACTGGAAGGGACAACACTGGGTTGTTTTATACGGCAAAAAAGGCAAAAAATATCTCATTGCTGACCCGGCTGTGGGAATGCGTTATCTGTCTACCCAAGATTTAGTCCAGGGTTGGACAGACTGGTTAATGCTATTACTAGAACCAGATCCCATCCGCTTTTTTGCCCAAAAAGATGATGAAGTTGGTGGGTTTTTGCGTTTTTTCAAGCGCGTTTGGATTTATCGGACTATTCTCGCCCAAGCTTTACCTCTTAACTTGATGTTGGGGGTGCTGTCTTTGGCTTCTCCTTTCTTGCTGCAAATCCTCACTGATGATGTGCTGGTTAGAGGTGATATGAGTTTACTCACTACTGTGGTCATGGCTGTAGTAGTGATGAATTTTATTTCTAGTAGCCTTTCTTATGTGCAGTCCAACTTAATCGCCCACTTTGCCCAACGGCTGAAATTAGGCTTAGTTCTAGATTTTGGGCGACAAATTTTGCAACTACCTCTGTCTTACTACGAAGCTCGGCGGAGTGGAGAAATTGTCAGTAGGCTCAGGGATATTGACCAGATTAATCAGTTAATATCTCAAGTAGTTGTCAGCTTACCTAGTCGCTTTTTTGTGGCGGTTATTTCTCTTTGCTTGATGGTTTTCTATAGCTGGAAACTGACGGCATTAGCAGCAATTATTGCTGTGGTCATGACTCTATCTACAATTGTTTTTCTACCGACTTTACAGCAAAAAAACCGGGACTTTTTAGTTAAATATGCAGAAGCACAGGGGCTTTTAGTAGAAACGTTTAAAGGCGCGCTGACTCTAAAAACCACCACATCAGGGCCACAATTTAAAGATGAATTGCAAGGTGAATTTGGATTACTGAGTAATTTAGCATTCCGCACCATGCAGATTGGAATTATTAATAATACTTTTTCTGGTTTTGTTTCTAGTATAGGTAGTGTACTTTTACTGTGGTTTGGCGGCTATTTGGTGATTAATCCAGCGGAAAATCTCAGCATCGGGCAGCTATTCGCATTTAACGCCATGAATGCTAATTTTCTGGGATTAATTGCTACTGTGATTGGTTTTGTGCAACAATTCACTCTTGTGAGAACTGCCACTCAACGTCTTACAGAAGTTATTGACGCTACCCCAGAAAATGAAAATGATGGGAAAAAACCTTTTGAGAAAATTCCCGGTGACATGGATATTGTTTGCAGCAATGTTAACTTTCACTATGCTGGCAGACTTGACCTGTTAGAAGACTTTTCTGTGACTATTCCTGGTGGTAAGGTTACTGCTATAATTGGCAAATCTGGTTGTGGTAAAAGCACTTTAGCAAAACTCATCGCCGGGTTATACCCCATAAGTTCTGGTAATATTCAGATAGGATTATATAATCTCCAAGACCTGGCTCTAGATTGTCTCCGACAACAGGTAATACTTGTTCCTCAAGATGCCCATTTTTGGAGTCGTTCTATAGTGGAAAACTTTCGCTTAGGAGCGCCCCATGCTTCCTTTGAGCAGATTGTCAGAGCTTGCAAAATTGCTGAGGCTGATGAATTTATTATTAAACTCCCTGATAAATATCAAACGATTTTAGGTGAGTTTGGGGCAAATATTTCTGGGGGACAGCGCCAAAGATTGGCAATAGCAAGAGCGATAATTACAGATCCACCAATTCTGATTTTAGACGAATCGACAGGTGGACTTGACCCGGTAAGTGAAGCGCAAGTTTTAGATCAATTATTTAAGCATCGTCAGGGAAAAACTACAATTTTAATTACTCATCGCCCTAAAGTAATTAATCGGGCTGATTGGGTCGTTTTGTTGGAAAATGGCAAGTTAAAGGAGCAAGGAAATTTAGCAGATTTGAGCGAAAAACCAGGACAACATTTAGATTTTTTCATCTCTTAATTAGTAGTAATTGGTCTAGAATAATATGCTCTATACTCATAGCGAAAAAATTCTTCCCGCAGTTAGAACTGAGGATTTTCTGCCTCCTGTTAGCATATGGATGTCTTTAGCGGCAGTAAGTCTGATGGGAACGGTTGTTTCTGGTGTGGCGCTGGCTTCATTGGTGCAGTATAACGTCACAGTGAAAACGGCGGCTACTGTTCGTCCTGCCGGAGAAGTTAGACTAGTACAGCCACAAACAGAAGGAATTGTGGAAAATATCTTAGTTCAAGAAAATCAGATTGTTAAAGAAGGAGATGTGATTGCTCGCCTTGATTCTGAGGAATTGCAAATTATCAAGAGTCAATTACAAGGAAATCTCCAACAAAACTATTTACAACTAATTCAAATCAATGCCCAAATTGACTCTTTAGATACTCAGATTATGGCTGAGGAAAGAGTCATAAAACAGACGGTTTTTGCTGCGGAATCTGATTTAGCACGTAATCAAAGAGATTATCAAGAACGACAAGTTGCGACTCAAAATCAATTACAAGCAGCACAAGCTGAATTGCGAAGAACACAAGCAGAATTACTAACAGCTCATGCTGTGGTAGCACAAGCCGAAAAGGAAAGCGCTCGCTACGAGGGATTAGCGAAAAGTGGCGTGGTTAGTTTCAGTCAGTATGAGCAAAAAGCGCTGTTTGTTGATCAAACAAAATCGACGCTGGTAGCCGCCAAAGAAGGTGTGCAGATTGCGGAAACTAAAGTCCGCATAGCCCAATCGGCGATCGATCCTTCTCAGGCGACTGTCGAAATTGCTGAAAACCGGATTGATCAAGAAGCTGCTAGGGGTGAAGCCACTATCGCTACTTTAAAAAAAGAAAAACAAGCTTTAACTCAACGGCGGGTTGATATGCAGAATCAACTCAACCAATTGCAAAAAGAACTTCAACAAGTGCAGAACAAACTGCAAGGTACTATTATTCGTGCTACCAGTGACGGGATTATTTTCAAGCTCAATTTACGCAACCCCGGACAAGTTGTGCGTGCTAGCGAACCTGTGGCAGAAATAGTTCCTCAAAATGCCCCTCTAGAGATTAAAGCGATGATTCCCACTGGAGATATTCAAAAAGTTGAGGTGGGTCAAGAGGTAATCTTACGGGTTGATGCTTGTCCATATCCTGATTATGGCACTCTCAAAGCTGTGGTTAGTAACATATCTCCAGATGTGATGACAATTCCCGGTAATAGCACGGGTGCTGCTGCTACTGCTGCTGCTAGTTTCTTTGAAGCTACTGTACAACCTGAAACGATGACATTTGGGAATGGCGATCGCCAATGTCGAATCCAATCAGGGATGAATACGAAAGCTGACATTATTTCTAAACAGGAGACAGCTTTGCAATTTGTCCTGAGAAGGGCTAGATTAATGACTGATTTATAAGCTGATTCCCAAAACAGAAGTCAAACAATTGGGGATTTTAGATTTGGGTTAGCGAAGCGTATGCAGCGCAGCGAGTATTGTCGCTTGATTCCACAGATAAAGGGGCTTCTACCATTAGGGAACTATTAGTGAATAGTCAAAATTAAAAAAGCTTATTCTCTAGGCTTTTCGTTGACTTAAAATAGTTGTGCTATTGAGTTATTCACCATACAAACTGCATAAATTACTCTGGTGTATTTTATAAAAAATCTGGTAGTTTTTATCAAGTTTGTATGGCTTCTTTATAGCATAGGTTTCCTAGCATTTTTCTCTTCTGCTAGTAAAATCAAGAGTCTACGAGTCTCACATGAGCATAACATTATGTACGCAAATCATACTCCTAGCTGCCTACTTAATGACTTTCTTCTACTTTCTGAAGTCTTATTATAAAATTCAGCAAGCATTACAGTGGTGGTCTTCCAGGCAGTCTATTCAGCTTTTTTTGGAAGCTGAAAAAATTCGTGACGACTTATTACAGGAATCATTTATTATCCGTCGTAGTTTAGATTTGTTGACCATAGAACACCCAAATTTGTCACCCAAACAAACTCAGGAATGTTTAAAAAAAGTTGATGATTTTCATCATTCTTTAGTCAAATTAAGCGATCGCCTATTTCCCACATCACTACAAGATAGTCTACCTTTAGCGATTGAATATTTATTAAGACCGTGGCTAATATCCCATCCTTGCCGATATTTTTATATCGATATGCCAGCATCTTGGCGAGATGAACCAGCGGAACGCAGCATGATCGTTTTACGGGCTTTAGAGGAACTGCTAATCATCACCATACCAGAAATTGTTACCCCAGCATCTATATATATTAGTTTAAAACAACAGGAAAAGTTAGCTCAATTAATAGTAACAATTAGTTATCCAGATGTCTCAACACTTGTGTTTTATTCCCATCTACCTGAATTAGATTATCTTGGTCAAAGTTTTCGGGTTTTAACTGGGGGAAATTGCTTTTACAGTAGTCAAAACCTCAATGCTATTTGGTACTTTTCTTGGTAAGTTAACCAGAAAAGGACTTATTAATATTGGCACAAAATCTATAGGCAATTCTGATGATATCTGCAACCCCAGGTAATTAATATATATTAATTATCATATTTTTGTTGACTATTTATTTTAATTTATTAATTATAGCTGCGAAATAAATATTTCAGTCCAAATTGACAGGGTATTAATTATGAAACAAACGTTGACAGAAAAGGCATTAATCAAAATTTTGGTAATCGATGACCACGAACTAGTTTTAGGTGGCACAGTTGCAGTACTGAAAA
The DNA here is from genome assembly GCF_963896525.1 of Nodularia sp. LEGE 04288. Taxonomy (NCBI): domain Bacteria; kingdom Bacillati; phylum Cyanobacteriota; class Cyanophyceae; order Nostocales; family Nodulariaceae; genus Nodularia; species Nodularia sp. LEGE 04288. Next base: position 15,893 of record NZ_CAWQOY010000077.1, on the reverse strand, counting down.
ATCATTATCCTGATGCCGAATTTATCACTGCCATCAACGCTGAAAATGCTCTGAATCAAATTACAAAATCGCAACCCGATTTAGTGGTGATGGATCTTTCTATCCCAGAACACGCCGGAACGACGGCGCGACCTGAAACAGGTGTGCAGCTGCTCAGAACTCTGATGAAAGACTATCAAAACCTAAATTTAGTTGTTCAAAGCGCCCATGTGAGAACCTTGGTAAGGGTTCGGCCTGACATTGACAGTCATAAGGGAGGTTTTACAATCGCCGATAAAAGCCTGACCACCCAAGAAATGTTAACCAGGGCAGATTGGGCATTACAGGGATTAACTCATACCAAAGATATCAAAGGAATACACTCTGGATTGGAGGTAAAACCAGTGTGGCTGCGAGTGCTAACTCTGGCATTTGAAGAAGGATTGCAAGATAAGACGATTGCCGAACGGATGTGTATATCTGAACGCATGGTGCGTCATTACTGGAGTAAGTTGCAAGACGCTCTCAATGTTTATCCGGAAAAAGGGAGAAATATCCGCATTCAAACCCAAATGCGCGCCAGAGAAGAAGGTTTGATTGATTAGCCGTGAAGCTCGTTGACTCAATAGGATATATTCTCTTGAACAGGTATGTTTTGAGAATCAACTAGCTCTATTAATTGACTTAGTAATCTGGTGAGGTTAGTAGCTAGTTAGAGTTTTGCTCTCTAAAGCTGACAAACGCGAATAAACACTCACATTTGAGCCAAAATTCCTGTCATCTACCAACTAGGTGACAGAATTAGCAGTAAAATAACTTCATGCTACTAGGATTTAAGACCCAACTCAAAGTAAACAAGCAACAACGAATACTACTGGCGCAACACGCAGGAGTAGCCAGACACGCTTGGAATTGTGGTTTAGCACTTTGTCAGCAAGTATTACTACATAACAAACATAACTCAGAACACCCGAAGGGTGATGCTCCTAACGTCGCTAACGCTGCCCTAACGCAGTCGCCTACACAGGGAAACCCACCTGTAGCACTCTCTCAAAAAATTAAATTTCCCACAGCCATAGATTTACATAAATGGTTAGTAGCATCCATTAAATCTACCCATCCTTGGTATTATCAAGTATCGAAATGCGCTCCTCAATACGCATTAAGATATCTCTCAGAAGCCTTTAAAGGCTTCTTTAAGAAAACCAAAGGATTTCCTAAATTTAAGAAAAAAGGGAAACAAGACTCATTTACCTTAGATGGTGCCATTCACATTCACCAGAGAAAAGTAAAAGTTCCCATAATCGGTTGGATAAAAACCTATGAGACGCTCCCCACAGGATATAAACCGAAATCAGTCACCATAAGTAAACAAGCTGATAAATGGTTTATCTCATGGAAAATAGAAGTAGAAACCAGTAGTTCGACTTCCTTCGACTGCGCTCAGGACAGGTCGCTCACTAACCATGAGACACCTAAACAGCAAGAGTTTGTAGGCGTGGACTTAGGAATAAATCATCTAGCCACATTATCAACAGGAGAAATATTTGATGGAGTCAGAAGCTATAAAAAGTATGAGTCTAAATTAGCCAGAATACAATATTTGCACCGACATAAACAAAAAGGTTCAAATAACTATAGAAAAGCCTGTGTAAACATAGCGAGATTACACCAGAAGATAGCCAATATCAGAAAAGATACATTACATAAAATAACGACTTATATCAGCAAAAACCACGCGGTTATAGGAATAGAAGATTTAAATGTATCCGGGATGTTAGCCAATGGAAAGTTATCAAAAGCTATAGCTGATATGGGTTTTTATGAATTGAGGAGGCAGTTAGAATATAAAACCCAACTCTATGGAAGTAAGTTAGTAATTGTGGATAGATTTTATCCCAGTAGTAAGACTTGCTCCCACTGTGGACAGAAAAAAACATCTCTGTCATTATCTCAAAGAGTGTTTCAATGTGATCACTGCGGCTTTGAGTGTGACAGAGATGTAAATGCTGCCATCAACCTCAAACAAGAAGCGGTCAGATTGACCGTGTTAGCCTGTGGACTAGATAGTGCCGACACGAATAGGATGAAGCAGGAAGAAAAAGCTGGCATTTGTTAGCATTTGTTAGCTTTTTTGAATCGGTTAATACAGTAATTGTCTAACTCACCTGAAGTAACAGTCTCACCTGATTACTGACTGATGACGATTGACAGGCTGAAATTTAAAGTCTACGGCAAAAGCTTATGTATCCTGGCGCTTGGAGAAAAATCAAAGAGGAAATTTCTATTTGGCGTGTAGGGACTTTACCAGGAATGGTGATTATCGCCCTAGTAATTATACTGAGATTCACAGGTGCAATCCAATCATTGGAGTGGCTGGCCTTGGATAACTTTCTGCGTATCCGCCCGGAAGAACCCAGAGATGAGCGAATTCTACTGGTAGGGATTAATGAAGATGATATCCGCAGTCTGCACAATTATCCCATATCAGATCGCGACTTGGCTGCACTGTTATTAAAATTGCAGAGTTATAACCCCAGGGTGATTGGTTTGGATATATATCGAGACTTACCAGTTAATCCTGGACATACTGAACTGGTTGCAGTTTTCCAACAATTCCGCAATTTAATTGCTATTGAAAAAGTCTTACCGGAACAAATTTCTCCCCCACCAGCATTACCACCGGAACAATTGGGTTTTGCTGATCAGATTCTGGATAATGATGGCAAATTAAGACGTATTTTGTTGGGGACACCAACGCCTGAAGCCTACAAATTATCGTTGTCTTTGCGCCTAGCCAAGGCTTACTTAGCTGATGCAGGACTGAAGTTAGAAAATGGCATCCGCGATCGCGCTACGATGAGGTTTGGCAATACAGAACTACCCCGGTTTTTATCCAACACTGGAGGCTATGTACTAACTGATGCCGGTGGAGTTCAGGGACTACTGAATTTTCGCAGTGGTAAAGAAAGATTTAGAATTGTCTCCTTGAGGGATATCACCAGCAATAATTTTAATCCTGACTGGATACGCGATCGCATTGTGATTATTGGCATAACTGCTTCTAGTCGCAAAGACTTTATCACTACTGCTGCGGTTAAATCCAGCAAACCTGCAAAAGGACGCGTTTATGGTTTAGAAATCCAAGCTCATACTGTAAGTCAAATTATCAGTGCTGTCTTGGACTCTCGGCCACTCTTAAAGACCTGGCATGATATATGGGAATACCTGTGGATTATTGCTTGGGGCTGCTTAGGAATTATCATTGCTGGACTCACAAAATCACCGTTGACAAATCTGGGATTTTTTAGTCTGGCTAGCCTTAGCCTAGTGGTGTGGAGTTATTTCCTTTTGATTTGGGGTTGGTGGGTTCCAGTCATACCAGCAATTATAGTTTTAGCTTTAAATAGTATAGAACTTACAGCTTTATATCAATATGATTTTGCCTTAAGGTCTGGTATCCAAGTTCGCCAAGCCATCATTGAACGCACATTTGAAACGATTCACAATGGCCCACTACAAAGCCTGGCTACAGTTTTAAAGTTAGTTCGCAGCCAAGATTTGCCCATAGAGGAGTTACGACCAGAACTAGAAAAAGAAATTGAGAAATTGAACCACGAACTCCGGGGAATCTATGAATTTTTACAACGTGAACCCCTCGCTCAAGATAACAGTCTTTATTTAGGCAACAGCCTCATTCTGAATTTAAAAGATCCTGTGCATGAAATTCTTTATCAAGTTTACAGCTATACCTTAGAGCGAGACCTTCCCGGTTTTAAAACCATCAGGGTAAAAATCCGCACTTTTGAGCCTATCGATGAGCGCTTCTTGAATATTGAACTCAAGCGAGGACTATGCCGATTTCTCGAAGAAGCTTTGTGTAATGTCGGTAAGCACGCCACAGGAGTCACTCGTCTTGAAGTTACTTGCTCTGCATCTGAAGGCTGGTACACCTTGAGCATTGTAGATGATGGACTAGGCAACAATTCATCCAAAGAAGGTCGGGGAACTCAACAGTTCAGAAATTTAGAGCGACAACTGAAGGGGAAGTTTCGGCGAGTAGTTCTTTCTCCCAAAGGATATCTGTGTGAATTATCTTGGACTGCATCCAAGTTTTGGTGGCGATAAACAACTGCAATAAATGTCCTTTTTAGTAATTCTGATTTTATGTGAAGCTTATGTATTTTTTTGATTATTCATTCATCAAAAGTACACATACTACTAAAGGTCAGATATGTTATATATCTAAAGGCAGAATATTGAGAATATTTCAACTTATTTTAGTGTCTCAAGTGACTGTAATCCTTGACTGTGATGATATCTAGTTATCTCAAATTGCTTGTTACTAGCTATTTGTCATCAGAATAACTGCAAAGCAATTGGTGTAAAAATAGTGAATACATCCCATTGTCACCAGATCAGCTTCCTTAATCTTGTATTAACCTGAATAGTTACTGAAAATAGATAAATTAATGTAATCGTAACTCAGAAAATATGCTGAATTTAAAGTGTATAATCAAACTGAATAAATAACAAAGCTGGTTGGTTTAAATAAAAAGTAAAACTTGTAAATTTTTTGGTTCATTTCGTCAGTGCAATGCCGCACGAATAAAGATGATGACTCGTATTGATAGGCTCTTGCACAAACTTTTTAGTGCCAAAGTTTTAACGGTTTGTGTTTTGATCATGACACTGGCTGTAAATTACCCTGTAACAACGGCATATCAGCCACCTTCAGATCAGAAACCCCCTAGTGGTTATTCAGATTCATCAGGTGTCAGGTAAACTACCCAAAACATAAATTATCCCCAGTCCCCAATCCCCAATCACTGTGGCTTCTGATACTTGCCAGGATACTTCCGTTGAAAGTAGTCTTCCATAATTTCTAACATCATTGGGCCTGCAAGACTACCACCACCACCACCAGAATGTTCGGCAAAAGCTACGATGACAACTTCTGGTTGATCTGCCGGGGCGTAAGCACCAAACCAAGCATGATTTCTTTTCACCCCACGCTGCCATGCTTCAGCTGTACCTGTTTTACCAGCCACAGGGGGAAGTGTAGGCTTATTCAAAACTTGACCAGTACCGTGAGTTATGACCTTCCTGAGTCCGTCACGGAGAACTTTAACGGTTGTCGGCTTCATGTTCACAGATTCTCGCCAGCTTCTGGCTTCTTCATTATCTTTGAGCAAATGGGGTTGGACTCTGTAGCCGCCATTTGCTGGAACGGCAAACATGACAGCAACTTGCAACGGAGTAGTTGATAAAGCACCTTGACCAATTGACATATTAATGCTGTCGCCGATAGTCCAAGGCATCTTCCACTCTTTTCGCTTCCATTGGTCATCTGGTACTAAGCCTGCTGTTTCTTCCGAGGCAAACTCAAAGCCAGTTTTTTCACCAAAACCAAATTTACGAGTCCATTCAATCAAAGTGGGACCACCCACGGCTCTACCTATTTGATAAAAGAAAGTATCACTACTCCACTGCATGGCTCCCACAAAACCTAAAGGCCCGAATCCGGCGTGGTTCCATTCACCAAATCTCCTCCCACCAATAGTTAGAGAACCGTAGGTTTGGAGAACTGTATTCGGAGAAAATTTACCTGATTCCAGCCCAGCCGCCGTAGTCACAATTTTGAAGGTACTGGCGGGAGGAAAAGCACTCAGAGCGCGATTAACTAAAGGATTGTTTGCACCTTGGACAGTTTCCCAATCTTTTTCGGTGAGTTTTTGTTTAGAGAAGATATTGGGGTCAAAGGTGGGGCGAGACACCATCGCTAAGACTGCACCATTTTTGGGGTCAAGTGCCACAATAGCCCCGTTGTAATTGCCCAAAGCTTTGTTGGCGGCTATTTGCAGATTTAAATCTATGGTTAAATTTAAATCTTGACCGGATTTTGCCTGTTTCTCTCCCAATACCCGAATCGGACGACCAGCGCCATCGACTTCTACTTGCTGACCGCCCCATTCACCCCGGAGAAGCTTTTCGTAAGCCTTTTCCGACCCCATCTGACCAATCACATCTCCTAATCGATAGCCTGAATCTTGCTTCTGTTTTAACTGTTCGGGAGTTAATTCGCGCGTATAGCCCAGCACATGAGCTAGTTCTTTGCCGTGGGGGTAATAGCGAACGGCTTCTGTATGGATTTCGACATCTTGTAATTCGTTTTCATACTCTTTTAGACCAGTAATTTGGGCTTCAGTCAAGTCACGAGCAATGCGAATGAGTGAAGAAGAGTTGGGGCCAGCCTCTTCTAATGTTTTTTCTATTTCCTCTTTGGGGATATCCAGAATTTTCTCTAGACGTGAACCGACAACCGACCACTCGGCTTTGGTATGGGCCATTGGCCACAGATATACAGAACGAGGAGAACGGGTACTGGCTAAAAGTTTGCCATTCCGGTCAAAAATATTACCCCTTTCTGGTTGTTTGGGAATAATCCGCAACCGGTTAGCCTCTGCTTTTGAGCGGTGGTGCGCTCCTTCGACAATTTGCAAGTATGCCAAACGAATGCCGATTCCAGTGGTCATCAATAGGGTAAATGCAATTAAAAATACGGACTGAAAACTTCGTCCAACTGTTCGTGTATTTTTTTCTCCGCCAAGTGGAGATGTTTGCCATAAAGTCATAAGACAAAGAAATTTTCTAAACTAGGATTAATATGTATAGAATTATGCTAAATCCCCGGTAGGCATTTAGTACCAAAGCGATCGCCTGACCTCTGAACTGTCAATCATCTTTTATACTGCATAATTTGTTTAGTCTCCAGTCCTAACTACTGAATTATAAGTTTTAATAGACTACATTAACGGATAACATCACCTAAAATCAGAGCATTCTACTGAGGATTATGGCTCAAACAGTCGCGCAAAATCAGAATAAAATCACAACGTCTGGGACACTGGATGTGGAACTGCGTCACGTGTTCAAGTTTTTTAACAAAGAACCAGCAGTACATGGAGTAGATTTGGATGTCAGACAGGGAGAGTTTTTTAGCATTTTAGGCCCTTCTGGTTGTGGGAAGACTACCATACTACGCTTAATCGCTGGATTTGAGATGACTGATGCTGGTAAGGTCTTGATTCAGGGTGAGTCGATGTCTCATGTCCCTGCTTATCGCCGACCCGTGAATACAGTCTTCCAGAGCTATGCTTTGTTTAACCATATGAATGTGTGGGATAACATTGCTTTTGGACTGCGCCTCCACAAAAAACTCCGCAAATCAGAAATCGAAACCAGAGTTAAAGAAGCTTTAATGCTGGTAAAAATGGAAAATTTGCGATCGCGCTTTCCGCATCAACTCTCTGGTGGTCAACAGCAACGGGTAGCTTTAGCCAGGGCTTTAGTCAATCGCCCCACTGTCTTATTGCTAGATGAACCTTTGGGGGCTTTAGATTTAAAACTGCGTAAAGATATGCAGGTTGAGTTATCCAATTTACATCAAGATTTAGGATTGACCTTTATCATGGTGACACATGATCAGGAAGAGGCGCTATCCTTGAGCGATCGCATCGCCGTGATGAATCAAGGCAAAATTGAGCAAGTCGGTACTCCTAGAGAAATTTACGAACATCCCCAAACAGCCTTTGTCGCTGATTTTATCGGTGATACTAATTTATTTAGTGGTGAAATCACGAGCGTAGAATCTTCCTCAGTCACAATTGAGTCAAAAGCTGGCTGGAAAATAGTTGTTACCCGTTGTGCAGACACACCATCAGAATTATCCCAAGCCGTCGTGGTGAGTGTGCGTCCGGAAAAAATTCAACTCTCACTGTATCAGCCTAATCTCCTGAATAACTGCTTTGAAGGGAGGTTGGGAAATGTCATGTATTTAGGAACTCATGTTAATTATCTAGTGGAATTGACTAACGGTATGAGTATCAATGTTTTGCAACCCAATACCTTTGGGAATTTGCCAGACCGTGACACACCTATTTATGCTTGGTGGGCAGAAAGTGACTGTGTAGCTATTAATCAGTAGTCCCACAATTTTAGATTTTGGATTGACCCCACAGATAAATCTGGGAGCTTGTACGATTAAGGAACTATCGGTAATGATCAAAAACAGACGGCAATTTTTACAAGCGATCGCCACACTTTCTGGTTTCTCCTTAGCTAGTTGTGGCTGGCGGTTGGGTAATGTCAAATCTACTACTCTATCTCGTCCTAGTGATCAACTGTATCTATTCACTTGGGAGCAGTATTCCGATCAAAAATTACTCCAAACATTTACCAGCCAAATCGGCATGAAAGTGTTGGTAGATATTTATGATTCCAACGAAGTGATGCTGGCTAAACTGTTAGCTGGTGGTGGTGGTGCTTATAGTGTGATCTATCCATCAGACTATATGGTGCAGAAGATGAACGAGCAAGATTTATTAACCGAAATTAATCACGATCGCTTAATTGGATTAGATAATTTATTTCCGCAATTTAAAAGTCCCAGTTATGACCGGAACAACCGTCATAGTATCCCTTTTAATTGGGGAACCACGGGTTTTATTTACAATTCTGCCCTATTGAAAGATCCACCCCAAGATTGGGACTATCTTTGGCAAAATCAACAACTCCTGAATCGCCGGATCACCTTGTTAAATGATGTCCGGGAAGTCATGGGTGCAGTCTTGCGAATGTTAGGTTATTCTTACAACTCTCAGGACGAAAAGCAAATCCAAGAAGCTTATGAAAAATTAGTAGAATTAAAACCTGCGATCGCCTCTTTTAATACTGACGCTTGGCAAAACCAACTCTTAGCCGGAGATTTAACTTTAGCCATGTGTTACTCAGCAGATGCTATCCGCATTACCCAGGAAAATCCCAAATTTAAATATGTCATTCCTCGCAGTGGTTCTTCACTATGGACTGATACAATTGTGATCCCGAAAACAGCACCTAATTTAGATGGTGCTTATGCTTGGATTAACTATATGTTGCAACCAGAAGTAGCCGCCAGCATCAGTCAACGTCTCAGCATTGCTACTCCTAATATTGCCGGTTTTGAACAATTACCCGAATATATCCAAAAGGATCTGAATTGGTTTCCCCCGGAAGTGCTACTAGAAAAGTGCGAACGCATTGAGCCATTGGGTGATTTTGAAGATGTTTATGAGCGTTATTGGACTAAATTAAGTATTAGTTAATAGTTGATAAAATTAATTATTGTGTCTAGCAAAAATCGTCCCACTGAAATGAAATTAGCCGATGAAAGTGCCGATATTAAAAAAGTCAATTTTCACCCCATTAATTGGCTGCAACCTTTAGTATTACTAGCACCATCTGGACTTTGGTTATTATTGTTGCTCGTGCTACCGACATTGCTGATTTTGCAGTTGAGCCTAGTTCCCAATATTAGACCAGGGGATATAGTCAATCCCAGTGGACTCGATAACTATCTGCGGATACTAGATCCCTTATACCTCCAAGTTATTTGGCGATCGCTACAATTGGCAATGGGGACAACGATCATTTGCTTAATTTTAGGCTTTCCCGTCGCCTATTGGATTGCTCAAATCGCACCACAGCGCTGGCGAAACTTGCTGCTGTTAGCCTTTGTCCTACCTTTATGGACATCCTCTTTGCTGCGTTCTTATGCCTGGATTACAATTTTACGTCCCACAGGATTACTCAATAGTATTCTCAGCAGTTTAGGCTTACCCACATTAGAATTACTTAACCGGATTCCCGCCGTATTAATTGGCATGAGCTATAGTTTATTACCCTATATGGTATTAATCCTCTATGCCTCCCTAGAAAAACTAGACAAGCGATTATTAGAAGCCGCCGCCGATTTAGGGGCAAATTCCCGACAAACCTTTGCCAAAGTCACCATACCCCAAGTTTTGCCAGGAATTACAGCTGGGACAATGTTGGTTTTCATCATCGGATTAGGGGATTTTATTGAACCAGAATTATTGGGTGGAGCTTCTAGTATGACAGCAGCCCGTTTGGTATATAATCAGTTTCTCGGAGCTACCCAAAATTGGGGCTTTGGTTCAGCCTTGAGTATGACATTAATTTTGGTGATTAGTATTGCGATCGCCCTTTTAATTAAGTTTGGTGAAGTTAGAGACAATGGCTAATGCTGTAGTTCAAGAACACCTATTAGCACCCAACTTCTGAAACAAGTCGGGTATCTTCTTGCTCACCAATAATACTAAATGGGTTCTATACAATTACCAAAGAAGTGGAATCTGGCTCTTCTTGATGAATCAAATTATTGACAATAGAGAGAAATTCATGCTCTAAATAAGGCTTCGTCAAGTAAGCATTTGCACCGAGTTCATGGGCTAGCTGACGATGTTTGTCCGCACTGCGAGAAGTCAGAATTACTATTGGTATATTGACGAAATTGGGGTTTTGACGGAGATTACTTAACAATTCAAAACCATTCATCCGCGGCATTTCTAAATCAGAGATAATCACCTGAATTTCAGCATGGCGTTGCAACTGTTCTAGAGCTTCTACACCATTTTGTGCCTGTATGACTTGATACCCAGATTTTTGCAACGTCAGAGAAAGGGTTTGCCTGAGACTAATGGCATCATCTACGACTAAAATCACTTTTGGAGCTTTGTGAGTTGATTCTAGAGCCTGACTTCGTGGTTTTTCCAGAGTATTTGTAGGCGCAGAGGCAGTTAATAAAGGCATATTTGGAGCAGTATACCCTGACATCGCCAAGGCTTTTTGGTCTGAATTATAAGCTGTAGGCAGCAGTGCGGTCATATCACCCTGGGCTGGGCTTGACTTCGACTCCATCAGCAGTGTACCGTCAATGACTAAGATCAGGTTACCGTTGGCTAAACTACTACAACCATAAACATATTTTGGGGGAGCGATCGCATTTCCCAAAGGTCTAATTACTAATTCCTGCTCACCAATTATTTGGTCAACTTCTAAACCAAAAACCCCCTGATTTCGCCGTAGTAGCAATACAGGATTTTTCATGACTCCGGCTTCATGGGTAATTGATGTATCGTCTAGTAAACTAGCACCATTGAACAAAGAACCATGATAGTCAATCAAATCAGACAATTGATGCAGGCTGACTATATTTTCATTGCCATCTGTATTCCAATGTAAAACTCTTTTGCCTTCAAAGTCCCTGATGTGCTGAGTAGAAGGAATCAAGATTTTTTCGATCCCGTCCAAAAGTAGGGCATAAACAACCCCTTGCGCCTGGACTAACATTAATGTATCAGTGGTCATAGACAAAGGTATTTTGAGAATAAAGGTTGTACCTTGGTTAGGCAAAGATTGAACTGAAATAGAGCCATTAAGTACTTGTAACTGAGAACGCACAATGTCTAACCCCATACCGCGTCCCGAAATTTCATTTACCTGATCTGCGGTGGATAATCCTGGAAAAAACATCACATCTAACAATTCAGATTGAGACAAATAGCCTCTAGGGTCATCATCAGCGATAAAATTAAGTTCAATAGCTTTTTGGCGAATCCTCTCAAAATTTAATCCCTGTCCATCATCCCGGACTTCAATTACAGTTTGACTACCCTGATGATAGGCACAAATTTCAATCAATCCTTGCTCTGTTTTACCACGTTCTTGACGAAGTTGTGAAGATTCAATCCCGTGATCAAAAGCATTACGGACTAAGTGCAGCAAGGGTTCGTAAAGCTTTTCCGCAATTGCTTTATCCACCAGCACTTCCGTCCCTGTGAGTTTCAATTCTACAAATTTGTCATAGACACTCCCCAATTTTTTGACCAACTGGGGTAAGCGATTCAGGACATTCCCCAGAGGTGACAACCGCGCTTCTACTAAATTATCTATAATACTAAAAGCCAAACTTTGTTTTTTGTCACTAATTTGAGTCGCTTGTCTGAGGAGTAAGTCAAGAGATTCTGTGGTTTCTTGTAATTGCATAGTTTCTTCCATCGCCTCATGCAACGACAGATGAAATTCTGTATATATATCCATTTCCAGAGAATCAAAATTCACCGATGCAAAATTTTGTGTAGATTGGGATGTCAAATTTGGCATCTGCAAAGGCAAATCTCTTAATTGATTTAGAGTTGCTTGGTGTCTGCTAAATCGCTGTAATAATTGCTCAAATATTTCTTTAATTTTTTCATCATATAATGTCCGCTGTTTTTGATGAATCAGTAGTTCTCCTGCGAGATAATTCAGGCGTTGCAATCTATCTACATTTACCCGAATAAATGCTGGTTTTCGATATGTTTTACTTTCTGGTAATTGGGATTCTGGTATTTGATCGTTATTTTGGATAGCTGGTTCAGCAACGACTTCAATGTCTGTTTCTAGAATATCTGCCAGCACTTGCTCACTGACAGCTAATGATTGATTAATTTCCTCATTAGTGATATTTACATCCGCTTCTCCTCCCCAGATAGACTCTAGCAAGTTATCGTTTGTAGGTAATTCCAAAGTTGATATTTCTTTGAAAACTAGCAAAGGTCGTAATTTTGCACTGTCAAGCCAATTCTTTTCTTGAGTATTAACAGGGGGATAATTTTTATATTCTTTTGCTAATGCTCGAATTTCGTTTTGTAATGTTTGAATTAAAAGGATATAGCTGTCAGATTTATCAGATATATATTCAAATTTAGCCACTGCTAACAGAATTATTAAAATGATTCCGTGGCGATAAAGGACAAGACTATGGCTATCTTCTTCATCTTGGACAAAATTCAAAAAATCACTCAACCAATTAGTAATATAATTTATTTGGTGATCTGGCTCGGATTTGGGAATCAGCAAAGATAACTCAAGTTCTTGTTTGGGAATTTCTCTCTGGTGATTAAACCAGCCAAAAATATAGTAGATTACTTTTAAATATAACTTGGCAGTGGTTGGTTTAATTGGCTCATTTTTAGTATTACCAGATGCCGTTAAAAATTTATAAAATTCTTCAGCATTGGTGAGAAAGTTACCAGTAGACCCAGATAACTCTTCATCTACAACGGTTGTGAAATTTTGCCACTCTGGTGAAGGTGCGCCGCCACAAGTGCGATCGCCTGCTAATACGTCTTTTTGTGCCTGCTGTAAATCAGCAAAAGCTAGTTCGGCAATCTGATATACTTGCTTAGGATTGGCTTGCAGTGCGGCGATAATTTTTTGGCAAATTTCTTGCAAACCCGGTAAATTTAAAGATTCTGCCAAGCCCAGAAACACTTCAGCCTGAGAACCTAAAAAATCTTTCAATTCCTCATCATCAGGTGGCTGATTAATAGCTGCCGCAATACTTTCTAAACGTTGATTTACCCCGGATTCAAATATTGATTTCACAATATCAAAACCCAATTCCTCGGAAGTAGGAATATGAGTTTCAGCACCATAAGCATCACCGAGTTTGTCTTGCAATTGAGCAAAAACTAAAGCTGCTCTTTGCAGAAGTTCTTCATTATTAACATTACTATCTGTCAGTTCTGTAGTTAGGGCTAGGCTCAGACATTCGTAAGCTTGAAATAAAAGTGTTTGCAGTTCAGCATCCATGACAACGGATGGATTATAAAGAGCTTTAAACACATCTTCTAAAGAATGGGAGATCATCTTAATAATCTCTAGTCCAACGTTAGCAGAGCCGCCTTTAAGGGTATGAGTTGCCCGCATTAACTTATGAACTTTAGCAATACTAAATTCTTCTGATAAGCTAAACAGTTCTTGCTCAATAATTTGCAATAAATCTGGTGCTTCTGCCAGAAAATATATATAGCCTTGCTCGCGAATTTCAGCGTCTGTAATCATAATTGGGTACTGGGTACTGGGGAGTAGGGAGTAGGGAGTAGGGAGTAGGGAGTGGGGAGTAGGGAGTAGGGAGTGGGGAGTAGGGAGTAGGGAGTAGGGAGTGGGGAGTAGGGAGTTGTGGAAATAATAAATGCCTCAGTCCCCATTCCCCTGGTCAACTAAGCGATCGCTCTGTTAGCAATGGCTAAAGCTTCTACTAAGCCACGCACAGCAGCAATCATGGCTACTTCGCTATTGAGTTGATTAATCGCCGAACCAACACCAACGCCAGCTGCACCAGAGGCGATCGCTAGGGGGGCGGTGACGCTAGAAATACCGGAAGCACACAGTACAGGTACGGAAACCACACGAGCAATTTCATAAGCTGCTGCTAAGGTGGGGGCGGCTTTTTCAATTAATCCCAAGGTTCCAGGGTGTGCTGGCTGGCTGCTAGTACCGCCTTCGGTTTGAATAATATCGGCTCCAGCTTTTACCAGTTCCTCAGCTAGTTGTACCTGTTGATCTAGTTCCAGGATGTGAGGAACTGTCACAGATAGGGTGATTTCTGGCAGCAGGGCGCGGGTTTGGTGAGTTAGTGCTAAAACTTCCTCGGCTTCAAATTTACGTCCTTGGGCGTAAAAACTATCAAAGTTACCGATTTCAATCAAATCTGCACCAGCGTTGACAGCTTCCACAAATTTTTCTGGTTCGACGGCTGATACACAAATCGGTAAATTAATCAATTTTTTCGCCATCTGCACTAAAGCAGCATCGGCGGCGATATCGACAAAGGTCGCACCACCAAGTTCCGCAGCTTTAATAGTAGCAGCCACGCGATCGCGATCAAAGTTGTTCAAGCCGCTAATCACTTTCAGAACGCGGCGGTCAGCAAATGCACGTTGGAGATGAGAATGCATTGTCATAGTTTTTCAGTTCAGGCTAAGAAATATGACCTATTCTACCGTCCCTGGGTTGGTGGGAATCGTAGACGAGCAAAGATCACATCTTCCTCCAGAAAAAATTAGATGCGATCGCCTCCGGCACAGCGCTCTGAGCCATCGCTCTATCAAATCTGGAAATTTTATTGATTTCTGCCATATTGAAACCATCATTAAAAATGTGAGACAATTTAAATAACTTTGCCGCAATTAACCATAAAATTTCAACCAGTAAAATTTCAGCACCATAATTCATATCATGGTGCTAGATGAAAATCTAGAAGTCCGACACTTAAAATTATTTATTCAATATCTATGTTTGAACGAATTTTAATTTGCACAGATTTTTCTGACGGGTTGCATCGTCTATCACAATTTATTTCCAGTCTAAAACTGGCAGGAATCAAGCAAATTGTTTTTCTCCACGTTGTGCCATTGTGGGAAAAAGGCATTATTCCCCAAGTGGATAGTGAAAAAATAGCACAAGCTCAAACCCGATTGGCAAAAGCGATTGAGCAAAGTCCGACTGATGTAGAAGTAAAAATAGAAGTTCAATCAGGCAAGCCAGTTGAGACAATCTTGAAGGTAGCCCAAGCATATCAATCTGAACTGATTATCCTGGGTTCTCCAACTCGCAGCATACTGACGGAGAAACTAGTCGGTAGTACGATGGCTGAGTTATCCCGCCAAACCAAGATTCCTCTACTAGTAGTGCGTCCTCAGTTATTTTCTGCCTACACTACAGAAGAATTAACACTGCGTTGTCAGCACCTTTTTCGCTCTTTGCTAATTCCCTATAACGATAGTAAAGTCTCGCATTATCTGGTGCAACAGGTTAAACATTTAGCCCAAAAACAATCTGATAAATATCTCCAACAATGTCAGCTTTGCTGGGTTTTAGAGAATAAAAGTCCCAAAGAAACACTCAGAAAAATCCTCCCACAGCAGGCGAAAGAAACCCTGTCTCAGATTAAAGCTGAGTTGGAGGAGGTAAATTTACAGGTGGAGACAGAAGTCCTAGAGGGGAACTATGTCACCCAGGTGTTAGATACAGCTGTCATGGCTGATATTAGCGCGATCGCCGTGTCTTCAGGAACAATCGGTAAACTCCAAGAATGGTTAGTTTCCAGTTTTGCAGCGGAACTATTGCGTCAAAGCTGGTATCCTGTACTCTTTTTCCCATTCTCAGATTAATTAGTCATTAGTCATTAGTCATTGGTCATTGGTCATTAGTCATTCATAATCTTTCCCCCCTGCTCCCTGCTC
>NZ_CAWQOY010000076.1:0-1948 GCF_963896525.1 Nodularia sp. LEGE 04288 | reverse complement strand
ATATCTCATCAAGATAATTTATGGTGTAAATACGTTTATAAATTGTAAATAAAAATACTTAATACTTAAATTTCAGTTTTTGCGATCGCTTGTTTTTGATCCGACTTCACAAAATCGCGTTGCTCCCTTTTGTAGTTGACCTCGGCTGTGGAAGCGGTATTTTGGTGCAAGAGCTAGAAGCTGCTGGCTATGACGTTCTAAGAATCGACATCTCGGAGGCGCTGGTCGCCATAGCCCGCAAACGTGTCCCGAACGGGCAATTTCGTCAGGAATTACTTCTGACAACAGAACTTCCTGAGTGTGTTGCTGTTATTAACTAAAAGATGCTGTGGATTACAGAAAGAAGAGTAGTACCAGCCAAAAGGCTACTACTAATCCAGGAATTCCATATGCTAAAAGCGGGATGACTCGAATTGGCAGCCGCCGTCTATTTCTTCTCTCTACAGTGACTAGATACTCTGGAATAGCTTCACGGGTTCTTTCCATAAGGTCTTCAAGAATAATCTTTTGTTGAATCTGCACATACCACCAAATAAGCGTAGTGAGCAATCCCAAAACAATCGTTGCTTTTACAACAAACACATTTCGTGGAGATTGTGAATAAAGCTGCCCAACGACAGCAATTAAGATTCCTTCAAAAACAAGGAAAAAGTTCAACCTTTCACTGAACATAGTATCTTCATGAAAACCATGTTCCCATAATCTGTTTTTTGCATCCTGGTCTAGGTTCTCTGTCATTGCTTTAATCCAAAGGGGTGCTGATATGACTATATCTCAGCAATCCCAGCACTTGTCCTTGAAGAAAAGTTACGGCAGTGGTTAGACCTTGAACATAGATGCGTGATTTTGAAGCTGATTCTCTTACTCAAGCCAGTTGTAGCGAAGCGGTGACTGAGCGCTGCGAAGAATCTAGTTGGCCTCACCAGGGGGTTTCTACAGCGCTCGGTCAACAACTGGCATTGGGGAGGGAGTCCAGAGGGACGGGGCAAAGCCCCTCCCTCGCGCCCACTTCGCTGCATCGAGGGATGACTAAACTACCGACTAAAACCTCTGTCCTGGTGTCTTTGCCGTTGCTCTTCCAGATGCTCTTGCCGCCGCTGTTCCACAATCATCTCATTCCAGGTCACTCCTTCGGGTGCAATTCTTTGCGCCACAGGTAGCATTTTCTGAAGAACTTGCGCGGCTTGATTTCCGTGTTCATCATTATTAAATGAGATTGCCATTCTCTTAATAGTTTTGAGAAATTCTAAGGGCAAGTTATCCGGGTCATCCACTGCCATGTAAATTGTTCTGGTTGGTGGCAACCCGTCATGTGCTATCATGTCAATCTCTGCTACTGACAGGGCATCGATGGGAGAAGAACACAAGTGTACTCTCTCGATTTTATCCTCTGGCTCTCCACCCAATTGAATGTGAAACCAACCCGGTGAAGGTTTGGTGGTTTTGTCATATTCAACAGTGCGATTATCTTGCGTTTGTGGATTCCAAATCAGTGCGCCTGACTTTTCACCGTCTAAATCCCGCTTGACAAACACAATATTTCGTTGCTGGTCTACATAACCCAAGCCCTGTTGATGTAATGTTTTCACAAATAAAGGTAATAAGCCGCGTTTTTCAGTCAGGTAATTTTTTAATGTAGGCCATAGGCTTTCGTCTTCTGCTGGGGGCGTAAATGGCGACTGTTGTTTCTGTTCAATCTCTTGGAGAAACTTTTGTACTTCATCAGAGGATATCGGTTTAACTGGATTTAACAGCAGTTGCTGAATGGGTTGGTCGTCGCGTTGTGGTTGGTAATCAATTTCTTTATGTTTTTGTAGTCCAGGGAAGGTGTAGGCTGCACCTAAACTTGTACCGCTAAATTTTTGCTCATTCCAGGCGTAGGAGATACCTTTACTCTTGCCGTTGCGTGTTAATCCGTGGCGCACTTCTACACCCAATAATTGCAATC
>NZ_CAWQOY010000075.1:0-2065 GCF_963896525.1 Nodularia sp. LEGE 04288 | reverse complement strand
AGCTTTTCAATTCGGTAATTCTGAATTTCATTCTGCGAGACCACCTCAGACCGCAGCAGCTTGATTTCAGATGTGATTTCAGTGACACGGTTACCGATGGTAAACCCCCCACTAACTAAATAAAGTCCCGACTGAATAACAATAGTCAGAACCGTTATCAAGGCGGTCATTCGCTCAATAGTCATAAATTTCTGGAAATGTATTGCGATCGCAATTAAGTAAGTGCATCAATCTTGTCTTCGATTCTGGCTAGGTCAATTTCTAGATTAGAGGTGTCCGCTCCGTCGTACTGATACAAATTTATGCCAAAATTTATGAACCAAGGCGGCGGCAAGAAAGTGACGGTGTAATCCGTGGACACTTCATCAAAAATCAGCAAATTGCCTTTGCTTAGAAACAATGGTTTTTTATTACCCACAAACGAGTCACCCAGCCCGGTGGATGCAATCTGGCTGCATTGACCAGCGTAGCGCCAGATTTTCCCCACAGGAACAGTTGTGGTAACAAGTGCAAGAATAATTGGTCTGTCAAAGATAGTCGGAACAATCACTTCCGTTAACTTTGCGTATAAATTCTTCCCGTCAACCATCTCTATGACAGTTGCAGGAATGAAATTACTATATTGCAGGGAAAAGTTATCAGCATCCTGCAACTCTAGAATTCTTGGCATTTACAGCCCTGCCCTCATAATTAATTCGGTGTGATCACAAAATTCACCCACCAATTGATAGGGGTCTGGGATGCCGAAAAGTTGGAGCTTGTCGCAGTAGTCCCGCAGAGAAATTTGATTTTGCAACCATTCCCTGCCAGCTTTATTAATTCCGATCATGCCGTCAAATTCTTCGCCGGTGGCATCAAAATCGATATCTACTGACAACAAATCAATTTCATCGTCAGGAACCCATATACGCCCTTCTCTTTCAGCAATCCCAGTCATATTAGATACCCTCTGGAGTGATTTTGTACGATTGTTTGACCGTTGCATTACTTGCGCCAGTCCAGGGAATAGCACCACCAGTTTTGGTTTTGATCTCAGCTACAGCTTCATCAAATTCCTGATCCATCGCGTCACCACCAAAAGGCATAGAAACAGTATCACTGGAAGGTTTCTTGTAGCTTCTCTTCGTAATTCTGGAAACTCTATCCACAAATGACTCACGCTTAGTAAAGCTAAGTTTTGCGAATTGGTATCTGGAATTGTTGAGAATGACGGGAGTAGTGCCAGCAGCCGTTAGGAAAAACTGCCCAGCCAAACAAGTACGTACAGCATTTGCTACGTCAGCGCCAACAGCAGAGCCTTGTGAGGCATCTAGTATTTTCTTAGTTTCAATGTAGGTAACAATAGTACCAGTGGCGTTAAACGGAATAATGAACCCACTCCGCAGCGTTGGTTTAGCCCGGCTGGTTTTGATATTGGGGATAGCATCATATAAAGCCTGCTTGGCATCGGGGCTGAGAGCCTTCCATGCTTTGTAGTTATCAAAAGCAGCTTTCTGAGATTCGTATTTCTCTAGCGCCGAAAAACCCATATTCTTCTTTCTTATCTAAATGTGATTCCCACCATAACCAGTTATTTAGCGTTATTTTTCCTGGTGAAACCTAATAGGTTTTAACCTTATTTGTCTACACATCCCTACAGCCAATCGACCAAGCTCTGATTTCTAAGCGTGGTGTCAATCAGGAATGTGGGCCCGATTAAGTTACCTAAGCTGATATACGCATATCTAAAACGCAAAATCGCTACTGGTCGATAGCGGCGGTTTTGCACTTGCTTCCCCAGGATGGTAGTTTTCCCTGCCGTGGCAGTAGTTGTACTTGGTTTGTCCGGGTCGTTAACCACAATATGACCATCACCCTTGTACGGCACATCAATCACGTTGCACATTTTCGAGTAAATACTAACTGCATCAGCTTTGCTATTGCATAACAAATAATTGCCTTTTGGAAAGCCATTATCAGGGTCAGTGTAGCTTGCTGATTTGTTGCCTGTAGTATAAGTAATACCTTTCTTGGCATCTAGGAATACTGCTTTTATTTCATTAGCAATTTCAACCATATTGGCTTT
>NZ_CAWQOY010000074.1:0-2227 GCF_963896525.1 Nodularia sp. LEGE 04288 | reverse complement strand
GGTTTGAGTCGATGGGGAGTATTATCTCCCGCACCTCTCATTTAGATCCGTGCGTGCAACTTTCACTGCACACGGCTCCCGATGTTCTTAGCTTGCGCTTTTGCTCATGTGCTTGTAATCGTGGCAACTCTCGTGAATTGCTTCAAGATTATTTTTCTTCCAGTTGGCGTGATTTCCGTCGATGTGATGCAGATGAATCCGTTCTTCATCGATAAATTTCAGACCGCAGGAAGCACATTTATGGTTTTGCTTCTTGAGAGCAATAGGGGTTTCGCCGTTGTAGAGCTTGCTGTTACGTTCGCTCCAGTAGGCTGTATCTCCGTCATAGGGGGATTTTGTTCCTTTGACAGAAATGTGTTTGTTTTCGGAGTAGGAAACTGCTGGAAATGCCTTGTCTAGTAATTTCTTGCTAGAGTGACGGTTTTGTTTGGTTTCCTTGTTGAATACCTTGTAAGCTCTTGTTTCGATGTGGTACAGGGAATTCCTGGAGCCGTCCATCTTGCAAAACTTATGGTAATTTCTCCAACCTCTAACTACCGGGGCTAATTTCTTAGCCTTTGTGGTAGCACCATAATTCGAGTTGTTGACGATGTGTTTTACTTTCTTGCGAAAAGCTTTGAAGTTGTCCATTGAAGGAATACTTCTAAACTTTCCGTTTTTCTGGACTTTGAAGTTCCAGCCGAGGAAATCAAACCCATCTGTCGCGGCGGTAACTTTGGTTTTCTTTTGGCTTACTTTCATTCCGCGTTTGCGGAGGAACTCGCTGATTCTTTCAAGTATCTCTGTCGCATCATCTTCGGGTCGGAGTATAATAACCATGTCATCCGCATATCGGATTGATGGTTCTATGATTGACTTATTTGGGGTCTTGTCGTGTACCTTACTACCTAGTTTGTAGTTGTAGTGGTATCTGTGTATACTCTCAATCCCGTTGAGTGCTATATTTGCTAGTAATGGGCTGACCACTCCCCCTTGTGGGGTTCCTTGTTCAGGAAATTCTGGATTTACCCCTGCCTTGAGGCATCGGAAAATACCGATTTTTAAGCCTTTGGGGGATATGAGTTCATCCATTATTGCTGAGTGGTTAATCCTGTCGAAGCACTTTTCAATATCGAGTTCGATTACTCGTTTTTCTATTCCATTGACCTTGGAGTTAAGGTTTAAGTAGATGTACTTTTGTGCATCATGGGCGGAACGCCCAGTTCTGAACCCGTAACTTCTGGCGTGGAAAGTGGCTTCGTGTGCTGGTTCGAGTGCGTATTTTGCTAGGCATTGCCAAGCCCTATCAGCGATGGTCGGTATTTTAAGCATTCTGGTAGTCCCGTCCTTCTTGGGGATAGGGATTTCCCGTAGTCCTTGATGCTTCCAATTTCCACTATTCATTTTCAGTAGTTCTTCAAGGTTGAAGCGTTCTTCAAATGAGAGGGATTTCTTCCCATCAATACCAGCCGTCTTTTTACCAGCATTTAGCTGAGATACTTGTCTTATTGCAAGAAATCGAGCCGAGGTTGATTTAAGAATAAGCTTTTGAAGTAACCTAGCTTTCCGCTTGTCTCCAACTTGAACCGCTTTGTACACGCGCTTTTGAAGGCGGAAAAGGTTACGGCGGAATTTCTTCCACGGTAAAGCTCTCCAAGATTCACTAGTATGTCTACTGTGTCTAATCATTTTCTCTTCTAGAGTTTGCGTATTCTGAACACCTCAGACCAATTACGGTCTGTCCTACCCGACTTGTAAGAGTTCCGCTTCTCGTCTAGCCTACTTGGGGAACGAAAGCCCCAGGACTCACAAATCGTTTTTATTCGTTCCCTCGGAGAGATTGATTGTTCCGTTAGATGTAGCCACTTCAGCTACTGGATTCCCTAGACTCTTACCGCTATTCTTGGTATATGCGGCGGGAATTAGCTCCAGTGAGGTCAGGGTTTTTATATTGCGCCCTTGCCTTGCAATAAGCTGCTTTTCTAGGCTCTGTTTCATCATGGGAACTCCCTGTTAGCACCAGTGTCAACTCGCAATAGTCGTCTGATTGTGCCCTGTTCCCAGCTTCACTCTACAAGAAACGAGCTTGTTCGGTGTGGGCAGGTAAGGAGTCAATTCTGAGTCTGAATGGCAGGATTTACACCTGCATCTGACCGAGAGTTCAGCCTTTAGTGACAGTAATCTGCTGTCGGGCTGGCTTAGTTATGTACGGGCTGGATACCGAGATTCACTAAGCAACGAATCGCAC
>NZ_CAWQOY010000073.1:0-2239 GCF_963896525.1 Nodularia sp. LEGE 04288 | reverse complement strand
ACTCCCCACTCCCCACTCCCCACTCCCTACCCCAAGCTATCTTTTAGAGCATAAATCACCTGATCTTGCTGTTCCTGTGTCAATTCGGGGAACATCGGCAAAGATAGAACCTCGTGAGCTGCTAACTCGGCTACTGGTAACTGTCCTGGCTGATAACCCAGGGTTTGATAAACAGGCTGCAAATGTAAAGGGTGGGGATAGTAAACCATTGAACTTACTCCCCTTTCTTGCAGTTGATGACGCACTGAGTCTCGGTAGGTGGTGCTAGCACCATTTCGTCCGGCGCTGGAGATGCGAATAGTGTATTGATTCCAGACACCAGCGCCCCCGGCTAATTCTTGTGGTGTAACAATACCGGGAATTTGACTCAGAAATTGTTGGTAATAAGCTGCGATCGCCTGTCGTTGATTGTTCCAAGTATCGAGATAACGCAGTTTAATTTGGAGAATAGCGGCTTGCAAACTATCCAAGCGACTATTTACCCCAATTTCTTCGTAGTAATAACGATTTTTCTGCCCATGTTCTTTGAGTACCCGCAGTTTCGCCGCCAATTCCGGATCATTAGTGGTAATAGCTCCACCATCACCGCAACCACCCAAATTCTTGGTAGGGTAGAAACTAAAGCAACCAATATGTCCGATGCTGCCGACTTTTTGATGGTTCCAAGTTGCACCTGTGGATTGAGCGCAATCTTCAATAACTGCTAAATTTTTGGAGTTAGCGATCGCCATCAATGCTGTCATATCCACAGGTTGTCCAAATAAGTGAACCGGGATAATAGCTTTGGTTTTAGGTGTAATGGCTGCGGCTACTTGCTGCAAATCAAGATTAAAAGTATTAGTGTCAATATCAACAAAAATTGGTTTTGCACCCACAGCACTAATGACTTCGGCTGTGGCTACAAAGGTAAAAGGTGTGGTAATAACTTCATCACCTGGACCAATTTCCAAAGCGCGTAAAGCTAAGTAAAGTGCATCAGTTCCAGAGTTGCAACCTATACAATTACTTACATGATGATAGGCGGCAAACTGTTGCTCAAAGCTTTCAACTAAAGGACCGCCAATATAACGCCCAGAAGCCAAAACTTCTAAAACGGCTGCACTCACTTCTGCGGCAATGGTGGCGTATTGTTGCTTAATATCAAAGGCAGGAATAGAATTTACACTTTGGATCATGAGTTTTCATTTTATCTGAAGATACAAAGGATGCACTGCGACTGCCAATTTTTGCTGATGGAATTTTTATCAAAAAGCTTTGCAAAGACTGTCGCCCCGGATACGCATCAAATTTGGGTTTTTACTGTAATTATTTTATGGTTAAGGATACCATTGGTTGGTAGAAAATGTGATGCATATCAACCAAGATCCCAGACTGGGAATTAAAGTTCCAAGGGAGTAGGGAGTGGGGAGTGGTCAAAAATATGAAAATATTTTTTTGTGAGCAGGATATGGAAAAATCATGCAGGATTTAATCAAGTTGGATTTCGTTGATTTAGCTATTGCTGTGGGATTGATGGCGATCGCTATTGGTTTATCAGCTTGGGAAAAGTTAGGACTAGAATTAAACTTAGCGATCGCCACAGGCAGAACCATCTTACAACTACTCGTATTAGGATACGTTTTAGACTTCATTTTTGCTTTAGACAATGTTTGGGGAGTTTTGGCGATTTTAGCAGTAATCTTGACAGTTGCAGCAATTGTTGCCCGAAATCGTATCAGTCCCAAAATTCCCCAAGTTTTACCCTTGGTATGGGGAGCAATTTTAATTAGTACTGCTGTGACAGTTCTTTATGCCAATTTCTTAATTATTCAACCAGACAGGTGGTATGAACCACGTTATGTAATTCCTCTAGCAGGAATAGTATTGGGTAATGCCATGAATGCAGCTGCGATCGCCGGTGAACGTCTTGTCAGTACCATGAATGCCCAGTCTGTGGAAATAGAAACACACTTAAGCTTAGGTGCAACTCCCCAGCAAGCAGTCACCCAGTACCGCAAAGAAGCCATTAGAGCCGCATTTCTCCCCACTCTCAATCAAATGATGCTTGTGGGTATGGTAGCTATCCCCGGAATTACCACAGGTCAGTTAATCGCCGGGATTAGACCCCTTGATGCTATTTCCTACGAAATTTTAATTATTTTCATGGTTGCGATCGCTAATTTGCTGACAACTATATTAGTCACCAGAGGATTGTACCGTCAGTTCTTTAATTCCGCCGCCCAGTTAGTCAGGTGAGGCG
>NZ_CAWQOY010000072.1:0-2239 GCF_963896525.1 Nodularia sp. LEGE 04288 | reverse complement strand
GAATGGCACTAAGATAAGCCGAAAGCAAGTTGAGATAAGAGTTTAAAGGATTGAGAGTTATAAAAAACGGGTGGAGTAAGGAAAAGGATTTAATTCGCGGAAAGTTTCCGCGAATTAAATTTCCATATTCTTGGACTCAATAATTCCTGACACAAAGTGCTGTATTTATCCGGATTGTTCCGAATCAAGCAGTTTTTAAATTATCGTGATATCGCTGGCGTGGTTCTTGCATTAAAGGATAAGATTTAGGGCGACGTTTTCTAACTCTCGGTTCACTTCGTGCTTGCCTTAGTGGGACTTCTTTATGCACAATAACTTTTAACAAAGTGCGATAAATCTGATGATATTCGGCAGAAGTAGCAGCAATCAATTTGGGAATAAAGTTATCAAAGTGTTGCCTTGTTCCCTGTAATGATAACCGCAAAGGTGATACCCCATAAGTATTGCCAGCCGACCACATCAAAGTCCGTAACAGATTGTAAGCCAATAAAAAAGCCCAGATTTCTTTCCGTACCATTGCCGGAGTCTTACTTCTTAATATATCCATCCCCAACGTAGTTTTCAGATGCTTTAAATCAACTTCTACATCCCAACGTTTTTCATAAAGACTCGTAATGTCTAAAGTAGAATAAGCCTTGGTATCAAGTAAAGTAGTAATCAGACTCACCTGTTCGGTTCTAAAGCCGAGAATAAAAATATAGAAATAAATTTCCCTGACCATTAACGTATTTGGTAAAGAGTTAAATTCCTCTTGACTTAAACCTTGGGGACATTTTTTCGGTTTACTCCAAGTGACAATTTTATCACAACTCCCAACAATTTTTCCCCGACGCATTTGGGTTTGACGACCTTGATGCTTGCGAAAGACAGCATCACCACCCAAACTTTTTATTTGAAATATATCAGCATAAGCACAAAAGGCTCTATCTCCTAAAAGCACATCCCCAGGGCTGAGGAATTCGTACAATCTTCTTGCTAGTTGAATATCATGAGTGTTAAAAACATCAATTGCTAAGGCGACAGCCGCACCAGTAGCAATGCTGAAAAGCGCACCAATCTTCGCCAGAGGAAAACCGCAACCTATTTTTTGGCTACTGGGTTGAGGATATTCATTTTGATTATCAGGTGTATCTGGCATTGATACCGTAGAACCATCTATTACCTTAACTTTTCGACCACACCATAAATGTGTTTCATTTACCTGAGATTCTAACCCAACTGCCACTTTACCGAAGAGTTTTTGGATTAATTCTTCTGGTAATCTTTGACGTGCTTGACAGTAAGCACTTGTATCTGTTGATGGTAGTTCTACTCCTGACCCCACAAGATAGGCAATGACTCGACTAACAGCATTATGGCAACTTTTATCAACATCTAAGACCTGAGACAGAAATGCCCATAAGGTACAAATTGGGTCAAATAATCGTTGGCGGTACTTAATATTAAGTTGAGCTAATTCTTCTTGAATTACTTCTGATGGTAACAATTGATGAAATGGTAAGCCCAAACTGTGAGTAAATTTCTGCTTGAGGATTTTAACACTTTTGGATATAATGTCCGTATTCATTTGAGTTAAGTAGTCTAATTGTTTAGTTGATTACTCAAT
The DNA here is from genome assembly GCF_963896525.1 of Nodularia sp. LEGE 04288. Lineage (NCBI taxonomy): Bacteria > Bacillati > Cyanobacteriota > Cyanophyceae > Nostocales > Nodulariaceae > Nodularia > Nodularia sp. LEGE 04288. Next base: position 633 of record NZ_CAWQOY010000072.1, on the reverse strand, counting down.
TCTCCGTGGCCATGAATAAAGCCACCTGACTTCTAGTATATAGAATATAATCATTTAATTCGCGGAAATTTTCTGCTAACTATTAAGTTGAGCATTGAATTGGATCTCCCTATGCCAGCAGTCAAAAAAAAATCCAAGTCACAGGATTTGATTGAGCGTGCTTCTAACCTTCAATCATTAATTGCACAACTAGAAAAAGAAATACAACAGATATTTGACTCTGGCCAAGTTGCGCCTGAAAACAGTTGGATTGTGCGTTACCAAGTTAAAGGTAAATACGGGGTTTATTGGTATTATAAATTGCAGGCTGAGTTACCTGTTTTTGATAAGCGCGAATCAGGGAAATCTCGCTACAAACATCTTGGTCGAGCCGGCAGTCCCGCATACAATGATGCGGTAACAGCAATGATACGACGTACCAAGATTGATGCGCTTCATCGCATGGTAAACACAATTAAGCAAGGTTGGATTGATTTATATGAGGAGACTGAAAAACCCTCAAAGAATTCCTGACTAATTCGCGTAAACTTTCCGCGAATTAGTTTTCTGACTCTATTTCTCCCACACTTTTACTCACTCTCAATCCTTTAAACCCTTATCTCAAATTGCTTTCGGCTTATCTTAGTGCCATTC
>NZ_CAWQOY010000071.1:0-2360 GCF_963896525.1 Nodularia sp. LEGE 04288 | reverse complement strand
GGGGTGTGGGGTGTAGGGGAAAAAGAGCATCGAACAACCAGTGGAACACAAGCCTCGTCTTCTCAAGACGATTGTATTGGTGGGGGTTCCAAGCCTCGACCAATACCGTCTTCCCTACACCCTACCCCCTACACCCTACACCCTATTCGTGACGGTTTCTACCTATCAGGCGGTTCTTTGGAGTTGGTAGATAGCCAAGTTTTACCTCGCTTGCAAGCTGCACTGGATTGGTTGGCTACGGCAAGGTTTAATGATGCTGAATGGGAGTCACTGAAGCAACAATTATTGGCTGGTGTGCAGGCGGTAGAAAACCACATCAAGCAAGATGAATATGAGCAGCAACAGAAAGCTGCTGATGAGAAGTTATTAGAGCAGTTATGTGACGAGATACAAGTGGTTGAGTCGGCAATAAAGACTTTTACTTCTGGGTCTGAGTCTCAGTCGTCGTCACCACTATTGGAGTTTTCACGGGACTATTCTCAGTTCCCTCTAGAAGCGTACCAGCAAATCAGGCACTATCTTGACGGTGCTAGGCGTTGTTTACCGTCTGAAGATGGGCAAGGGTTACGTAAAAAAGACAACTGGTTTGTGCGGGTTTGGCAGGGGATTAAGAGATTTTGGCAGGAGTTAACTAAAAGTAGTCCGCGTTATGTTCTCAAGCGTTTGCACAAACAAATAGAAATGCCTGTGTTAGCGACGCTGGCGACTCCTTTTCCTTTTCAAATTCCGTTGACAACTGAATCTTTGATAGCAGCCTATGAAAGTGTTTCTCAGCTACTGTCTTCAGCGTTGGAATGGCAGCAAGAACAGGGTGATTCTGAGAGGGTCAAAGGGCAGCTTGAGTTGTTACAAGGGCAACTGTCTGAGTTGATGAGTCGCCGTTCTGGGGTGGAAAGTCAATTGGCTAATTATCCCAGTGAAGATTTTTATGGTCGTTTTTACACTGAGTTACATTCGTTGCAAGTTCAGTTATTTGAGTGGTCTTGGCAGTTTCAGCAGCAGGAAGCTCTGCGGCGACAAGATGAGGTGATGGCTTCTCTGAGGACTTATATTGCTGTCCTGAATGGGGAATGGGAGGCTTTTCGTCAGTTATCTGTGAATTGGAGAAATGTTTATCGGGATATCAGTCTGTTGTTTCCGGTGTTTCTCTGTACTTTACATTCTATTCGGCGTTTGTTTCCTTATCCTGATAGTGGCTGTATCGCTCAGGTTATTGTCGATGAAGCGGGGCAGATTCCACCCCATCAGGTTTTTCCGGTTTTGGTGCGGTGTAATCGGGCTTTGATTGTAGGCGACCCGTTGCAATTGGAGCCGGTGATTAATTTGAGTGACCAGCAGAAGGAAGAATATCGCCGCAAGTCTTTTCTGTCACAGGGTCTTACGGATGCGGATTATGACCGTTACAGTTCTACTGTTTCTACTGCTTATCATCGGGCGGCTGGGGCATTAGGACAAGCGGGAGATATTGGTCAGGGGATTATCCTGAAGTATCATTATCGTTGCGTTCCGGTGATTGCTGATTTTTGCGATCTGCTGTGCAATTATGGGATGATCATCAAAACTGAACCGAAGGATTCTCTACTGGGTACTAACCTAATTGGTTGTCATGTGGAGGGGAGGCTGGAGAACAATGTTAATTGGGCAGAGGTTGAGGCGGTTGAGGCGTTGATTGAGGAGTTGTTAGGGGCGGGTTATTGTTTGAATTCTCCTGATTCTGACAAGACTATTGGCGTGATTTCACCTTATCGTCGTCAGGTAAATGCTCTGACTCAACGTTTAAAATCTCGTTGGACAAATGATTTTTCTGACAAGAGCATTGGCACAGTTCATAATTTTCAAGGTGGTCAGAAGTCGGTGATAATTTTCTCGACTCGCCAATGTCAAGGCAGTGATAGTCTTTGGTTTATTAATCGCCGACCTAATTTACTCAATGTGGCTGTGAGTAGGGCGCGGGAACTGTTTATTTTGGTGGGGAATTTGGCACGTATTTCTTCAGGGGGGCATACTAAGGAGTTGGTGGAGTATATCAAGGAATATGGAGAAATGAAGAGATATTGAGACTTTCAATTTATCTACCCTATTGAGGTATGTTTGAGCATAATCCGATGGACTTCTTTTACAAGGACGATTTAGCGTACATCCATGACGCAGGATTCGGGGATCTTGCTAAAAACGCTGCTCCGTTTTTACTGGAAGTCTTACGCCAGAAAGGTATAAATAGCAGTTTTGTAGTGGGAGCAACGCGATTTTGTGAAGTCGGATCAAAAACAAGCGATCGCTAATAATTTCTTTTCAGTGCATGAATAGATTTGCTACTTAATATTACGTATAAATACAGGAATAGTTCCTACCTGTTCTGT
>NZ_CAWQOY010000070.1:0-2514 GCF_963896525.1 Nodularia sp. LEGE 04288 | reverse complement strand
TTGTCATTTGTCATTTGTCATTTGTCATTTGTCATTTGTCATTTGTCATTTGTCATTTGTCATTTGTCATTTGTCATTTGTCATTTGTCATTTGTCATTTGTCATTTGTCATTTGTCATTTGTCATTGGGAAGTCACAATCTTTTCCCCCCTGCTCCCTGCTCCCTGCTCCCCTGCCTCTTTCTGCCCCCTGCCTCTTATCTTCCCCATTGAAAGATGGCTGCGCCCCAAGTGAGTCCGGCACCAAAGCCAGATGCAGCGATGATGTCATTAGGTTTAATTTTGCCTTGGCGCACGGCTTCATCTAGCGCTAGGGGAATAGAGGCGGCGGAGGTATTGCCGTAATTGGCAAGATTGCTAATTACTTTGTTTTCTGGAATATTTAGGCGCTGGGCAACGGAATCAATAATCCGCTGATTTGCTTGATGTAATACTAGCCAATCTATTTGGTCAACAGTGAGATTAGCTTGAAATAATGCTTTATCAATAATTTCTGGGACTTTTTGGACTGCAAAGCGGTAGACTTCTTTGCCGTTCATGGTTATGGGCTGGTAAGTGCCTTTGGTGATATTGACATCTGGGAGCAATTCTTGGGCAGAGGGGGCATAAGCAAGATTGAGGTAACGGTTTTGCGTACCATCGCTTTTTAAGGAAAATCCTAATAGGCGATCGCTTTGATTCGCTTGCAATACTACCGCCCCAGCACCATCGCCGAATAAAACACAAGTCCGCCGATCTTGCCAATCTACCCAGCGAGAGAGGATATCTGCCCCAATCAACAGTACATTTTGATAGACACCTGTTTTGATATATTGGGCAGCTGTGACTAACCCAAATACAAAACCAGAGCAAGCAGCTGTCAAATCAAAAGCTACTGCGTTTTTTGCTCCTAATTCAGCCTGAATTTGACAAGCACTGCCAAATAAATCATCAGGGGTGGATGTCGCCAGCAAAATCAAGTCCAGGTCTGTGGCTTTAATTCCGGCAGATGCGATCGCCTGACTAGCAGCAGCAGTAGCAAGCATAGTCAAAGACTCAGATGGTAGTGCCAAACGCCGTTGACGAATTCCGGTTCTGGTAGCAATCCACTCGTCTGAAGTTTCCACCACTTCACTCATCGCCTGGTTAGTGAGGGAACTTTTTGGGACTGCCGAGCCGCTTCCTGTAATTGCTATGCCTAACTTTTCCACTCCTACTCTCCCCAGCTATAAGCATTTTAGTCATTAGTCATCAGCCATTAGTCATTAGTCCTTTCCTATTGACCAATGACTTTTTCCAGCTATTGATCGCTAGTTTTGTGGCTAATTCCTAACTGGTTTCCTGCTGTAGAATTTCATATTGGGACTGAAGTCTTTGCAGCACCTGATTGTCTACAGCTTCTTTTGCCATACGAATGGCATTAAAAATAGAAGGAGCTTGAGAGCTACCGTGACCAATAAAACAGACTCCGGCAACGCCTAAAAGCAAAGCCCCACCATGTTCTGCGTGATCCATGCGCTGTTTAACTCGCTTCAGGTTAGGTTTTAAAATTGCTGTCCCGATTTGACCGTGCAATCCTTGGGGTAATTCTTCCCGTAAGATTTGCAAAATCACTTCACCCACTGCTTCGGCAAATTTTAATAACACATTGCCCACAAAGCCATCGCAGACAATCACATCAAAGTTACCGGAAAGGACATCACGCCCTTCAGCATTACCAATAAAATTAATTTGGGAATTTTCCCTGAGTAGTTGGTGGGCGCGCAGTGCTACTTCATTCCCTTTAGTATCTTCTTCACCAATATTCAACAAACCTACGTCAGGTTTGGGAACACCCAAGACATACTGGCTATATATTGACCCCATGACAGCAAACTGCTCTAAAAACTTAGGGCGGGAGTCTACATTGGCACCAACATCAAGTATCAGTACTGGTTTTCCAGCTTTGATTGTGGGAAAAACCGTGCCAATGGCAGGGCGGTCAATTCCTGGCAATCGTCCGAGGCGAAGCAAAGCTGCTGCCATAGCTGCCCCAGAGTGTCCCGCAGAAAACACGGCATCTGCCTGTTGCTGCTTGACTAAATTCATTGCCACATTAATAGAAGCCTTGCGTTTGCGTCTAACTGCATTCAAAGGCTCCTCATCCATTGCGATCGCTTCCTCAGCAGGAACGATCTCTACCCGCTCCAAATTGGTTTTTGGGGGCAGGGCAGCTGCAATTTGTTGGGGATCACCAACTAGTAATACTTTCACACCCAATTCTTCACTTGCGCGCAGTGCGCCAGCAACGATTTCACCGGGTGCATGATCCCCTCCCATTGCGTCAATTGCTATCCTTACGCAAGTCGATCCCATTGCTTAGAGCTATTAGAAACCTTACAAATTTTACCAGATGGCTTTGCTGAAAAACCGGAACTTTCTGACTACCGTATTAGTCATGTCGCTATTGCAACATATTTTAGCGGACAGTTCAACATAGCACGAATTGTCAGGGAGTGGGAAGAAGCAGGGGGGCAGGGAAGAAGAGGAAAGGGGG
>NZ_CAWQOY010000069.1:0-2610 GCF_963896525.1 Nodularia sp. LEGE 04288 | reverse complement strand
CCCTGCTCCCTTGCTTCTTCACTCCCCCTTGCTCCCCGCTCCCTGCTCCCCTGCCTCTTCCCCCACTCCCCACTCCCTAAAAGTATGAGCATTACAGTCACAGGTACAATCGAACGCCGAGATATTGGTACTGGCGCTTGGGCGTTAGTCACAGATGAGGGTAATACTTACGAAATCCTCAGAGGTGCTGACAAAAACTTGCTCAAAGCCGGACAAACAGCAAAAGTTACAGGACAGGTACGCGAAGATGTCATGACCATGGCCATGATTGGCCCTGTCCTGGAAGTCAAATCATTTGAGGTAGTTTAACTATCCGCCGAATTGAGAACGTCTTGCAGACGAGTTCTAAACTCACCTTTGGGATGACCTCCTTTGACTTCACCTTTAATCTGAAATTCTCCTTCTGGAGATTCACAGATAATGTAAGTAGGCCATCCCATTTCTGATTTATCTGGATACTGAGACAACAAAACTTTTCTATACTTGCGATAACTAGCCGTATCTTGCATTTTCACATCGATAAATTGCAAACCCAGCTCTTCAGCCACCTTTTGGTCATAAAAGGACATTTTGTGGCAGATACCGCAGTCTTCTGAAGAAAATTTAATCACAGCTAAACTCATGAGGCTATGTGCATATAAGCTTTAGGGAGACTACCATATTCTCAAAAATCAACAATAAAATTCTAGAAAAAATTAATGCTTTCAGCAAATATCGGCGGAAATATTCCGTAGAATGAGTAGAGCAATCTGCTGGCATCAGCCCTGTGCGATCGCAAATCCCATTAAAGCCTTGTAAATTTGGGTTTCCTTGCGTCCAATCGTCCTAAGTTAAAGTTTTATTGCTTTATGTGATCAAAGCGGCACATTAGGGTAAGCAAATTCACCGTAAAGCCTGTCATTAAATGATCCCCAGGCTTGTTCAAGGGTCAAAGCTAGGCAACAAAAATCTAGATATTTACCCAAAAATTATGATAAGATAGATAAAACTACAATCAAGACATCTACAAAATGTAGTTTTGCAGAACAGCTAGGTTATAGCTTGTGCAAATCTTAGAAGTAATGCAAAAATGCAATACTGATTCGCTATCAGGCTAAAAGTGTTAGGGTGAAGTAACCTAGAAAGTGTGATACACACTTAAAGTATTTTCAAAACCTCATCGGTGCAGAGGTTGCTAACAAGGGTAGAAAAATTAGCATAATTTATAAACATATCTAGACAGTACTTTCTGTTTGGGCATATTATAGGAACAGCTAATTGCACTACTATCAACCAACATTTGATTGATACAGGATGCAAAAGCTTAATTGGTGTGATAACCTTGAAAGACTTGGCGAAAACCCAATTATTGAAAAAGTAATAACTTCAGTCCTTTGTTAATTCTTTAACAGTCTCTAACTGGGAATATCAGGTAAAACTGTGAAAACGGTAAGCTCTCAAGCGCTTGATATAGGCAGAACATAAACCGTTGAGTTCCATTTGTTCAGTCCTATCTATTTATTGGTAGTTTTGTACAGATTTTAGAACAGGTTTAAATTTAGATTTAGTCAACAAATTATGACAAAAGTTACAATAAAAAACTATCCAAAGTAGAATATTTTGATAATGTTGCGTTATAATGTTTGCCTAAGCATATACGAATGAGCCAAGGCTATCGGCAGAAGACTTTTCCAAAAAACTCCATCAAATCTTTGCCGGCTGTGGGAGTTAGTTATCAGGGTGCATCTACTAATTAAATGTTCTAAGGTTAAGCCCAGCTCTCCGGATAAATCTTTTCCAAGATTTGTTATTATTCTATTTGAATAAAAAAATCCCCTAGTGGTGGCAGCCAGCCAGGGGAGTTAGTTATCAGAGTGTATCTACCAATAAACTTTTCTAGGACTAAATCGTATGTTCCGGATAGAATTGTCACAATCGGGAATGTTGGTTATACCCAACATAAAAAAATCCCTCAGTGGTGGCGGTCTAGGGGAGTTAATTATCAGGACGCATTTATCAAGAATCGGTTTTTAGATTAAAGAGTTGATTTGGTTCTGGACAAAATTATCATTGATGATATGATGGTTGCTGTTCGCAGAATCCAAAAATCCCCTAGTGAGTGTTAGTCAGGCAGGGGAATTAATTATCAGGTTGCATCTACCAATTCAATCTTCGCGCTGCAACTACCATTCTCCGGAGAAAGTTATCATCATCAATGATGGTTAATGTTAACTAAAAAAAAATCCCCCAACAAGTGTTAGCCAGTCAGGGGAGTTAGTTATCAGGGTGCATCTACCAATTTAATCTTCGTGGCATATCTACCATTTCCCGGAGAAAATGCTCAGAAACTGTGAACTGCATAAAAAAATCCCCCAACAAGTGTTAGCCAGTCAGGGGAGTTAGTTATCAGGGTGCATCTACCAATTTAATCTTCGCAGCATATCTACCATTTCCCGGAGAAAATGCTCAGAAACTGTGAACTGCATAAAAAAATCCCCCAACAAGTGTTAGCCAGTCAGGGGAGTTAGTTATCAGGGTGCATCTACTAATTTAATCTTCGTAGCACATCTACCATCCTCCGGAGAAAATGCTCAGAAACTGTGAACTGCATAAAAAAATCCCCCAACGGGT
>NZ_CAWQOY010000068.1:0-2924 GCF_963896525.1 Nodularia sp. LEGE 04288 | reverse complement strand
CCCCACTCCCCATTCCCTACCCCCAAAATCTCGTGGTTGAACAACAAAATCAAGAACCAGAAATTCCCAACTTGACACGCACCCAAGTATTAGTAGCTATGGGAGTGACTGCAATCCTATTATGGATAGTCGCCAAAGTATGGTTAACCTATGGCAATTTTTACTTATTAAGATGGTACTGGTCAGCAACAGATGTATTCTTAGGATTAGGGCTAGGGTTGATCATCATCGCCTTAAGTGGTTTAGCTTATCGCTTTTACCCTGCCTATCGTCAAAGCGCCGATTATTATCTGGACATAGTACTCAAGCCTTTAGCTTTACCCGATTTGATTTGGCTGGGCTTACTCCCGGCGTTAAGTGAAGAACTTTTATTTCGGGGTGTGATGCTGCCAGCTTTAGGCTTAGATAATGTAGCTGTGATTGTCTCTAGTCTAGCCTTTGGTATTTTGCATCTCAGTGGTCCCCAACAATGGCCTTATGTGATTTGGGCAACTATCATTGGCTTAATGCTGGGGTTTAGTGCCTTGTTAACTGGTAACTTGTTAGTGCCAATTGTTGCCCACATGATCACAAATTGGATTTCTGGTTTTTTTTGGAAGTTCAACCAAATGAAAAGTGCTTAAAATTTTGTTTACGGGGATTCAAACCCCCGTGGATATTTTGCTCAAAATATGGATAGATAGGACTAAAGTTTTCACTACTATCTTATTACCCTTGTTGCTCTAACCAGTTGATTAAGTCATCTAAAGTTTGCAAATCAAAAATTGCGTCTGCTAGACTTTCGATTTGTGGTGAAGATAATTCATTAATTCGGCTTTCTATAGCAGGGGGAATATCATTAAATCGCCGCTTTAGTAGTTTTTTAACAATTTTTTGTTCTCCTTGTTCAATGCCCTTTTCAATGCCCTTTTCCATCCAACTAGTCACTATTTCCATGATTTTTTCCTCTTCAATTAAATTAGCTTGGTGTAGTTCAGAGTTTAATTCTTGCTCTTCAGTTGTGTTTAATTTTAGATAGGTGTCAATAAAACCAGAAATTAATTCTATTTTAGCAGGGTTTAATTGCAGCGTAACTAACATCCTTAAGCATTCTAGCTTAACTTTAATTCTCTCTTCTGGTTGAAAGTTCATTTTTGCCATTAAGGCGGCAGCTACGGGATTTGGTTTGTTTAAAAAACTTCGCCAGTTGAGATTATTTAATTGAATGGCAACATAGTTAAATTCTAAAATCTTGCGATGGGGAAAGTTAACTACATAATTCGTAATTGATAATTCGTAATTCGTAGTTAGAATCAGTGGGAGCTTGTACCCAAATAATTACGAATTACGAATTACGAATTAGTAATTATTTGGACTGATTTCCCGTGCCGCAGCTAGGGCGATCGCCTGTGGTAAAATTCGATGTTCCTGAATTTGAATCCTGGCATGGAGTGTTTCGGATGTGTCGTCTGGGAAAATCGGCACAGCTGCTTGGATTAATATCGGGCCGCTGTCTACTTCCAAACACACTAAATGTACTGTACAGCCAGTAATTTTGACTCCAGATGCTAAAGCTTGTTCTACAGCATTAATACCTTTAAAACTCGGCAACAAACTGGGATGAATATTAATGATCTTGTCTGTAAAGGCATCAATTAACACTGGTGTCACCAAACGCATCCAACCAGCCATAATTACCCAATCAACATCATACTGCTGCAAAGTCTTGACAATTTGCTGATCAAATGCTTCCCGGCTGGTGTAATCGCGGTGATTTAATAAGACAGCTTCCACACCTCTATTAGCCGCCCGGATAGGAGCTTTCGCTAAGGGGTTATTATAAACTAAAACTTGAATTTGAGCGTTTAATTGCTCATTGGCGATCGCTTGAGCAACAGCTTCAAAATTACTGCCACTACCAGAAGCCATAATCCCCAGTTTTAAAGGAGTGCTTTGGGAAGATGGGCAATTGCTCAGACTAGGAGCAACCAGGCTAACGGTAGAATCAGGGCGGAGAGTCATAAAAAAGAGGAAAAATTATAAATGCCAAAAACAGATACTAAGTCCTGGTTAGATAATGATACATTTGCGGCTTGGACTTTTCTTTCCCCAGCACTGATTTTACTCAGCATCTTCATCATTTGGCCTATCGCTTATTTGTTCTACCTCAGTTTTACGACTGGAAGTTTCACCTCATCAGGTACGACTTGGGTAGGTTTGAGAAATTATTGGCGCTTGCTACAGACCCCTGATTTTTGGCAAGTTTTGGGTAACACCATTTATTTTACCGTTGCCACAGTCATTCCTAGCTTAGTGATTCCCTTGGGACTAGCAGTGCTATTAGACAAATCTCTTGCCTTGCGGGGACTGCTGCGGAGTGCCTATTTTCTGCCCTCAATTATCTCCCTGGTAGCGGCTGGTTTAGGCTTTCGCTGGCTATTTCAAACCGATGGACCAGCAAACGCATTTTTAGATTTATTTGGCATTGCACCCATTCCTTGGCTAGGAAGTACAGTTTGGGCGATGCCGGTACTAATTGTCTTGAGTATTTGGAAGCAATTGGGCTTTAATATGGTGGTATTCTTAGCAGGATTGCAAGCAGTTCCTCCCAGTCGCTATGAAGCAGCAGAATTGGATGGGGCAAATGCTTGGCAGCAGTTTTGGCACGTCACCCTGCCCGGATTGCGTCCTACGATGATATTTGCTACCGTCACCACAGCTATTTTTACATTACGCAGTTTTGAACAGGTTTATGTAATTACAGGTGGTGGACCCCTCAATTCTACCAACTTGCTGGTTTACTACATTTACCAAGAAGCATTCGCACAATTTGATTTTGGTTACGCCGCCGCAGCCGCCACAGTATTGTTAGCCGTTACCTTAGTCTTTGTGTATTTGCAGTTACAAACTTGGGGCGATGAGTAAGAGGCAGGGGGAAGAGGCAG